>NZ_DJTP01000041.1:204468-221077 GCF_002440405.1 Empedobacter sp. UBA6305
CCAACTGAGCTAAGAGACCTTCGTAATTGGATTGCAAATATAGGGCTGTTTTTGAATAATCCAAATAGTTAAAATGAAAAAAATTAAATAAAATTTAATGTTAGGAGTTAACTCTTTTCATTTCAAAGAAATAATTTTTTAGATTTTAAAAAGAAATATTCGTCTTTTTCTTTTTTTCTTCAATTTTAACGCCTTTAAATAGGTAAATAATCCCAATAAATGAGATCGAAATGGTGATGATAGAGAAAATAAATGCAGCACTTGTAGCTAAAGTTTCATCAAAATTGAATCGATGTGCAGCATACATAAACACTGCTTCTCTTATTCCAAATCCACTAAATGAGATAATCGATAAAATTCCTGATACTAAAAAGATCAATAAATATATACTGAAATTGTCTGGATGAATATTCAATCCTTCCAAAACAAAATACAACATACCAACTTGTATCAATTGTAATACAATCGAATAAATCATCGAGTTGTAAAAAGTTCTTTTATGAATAGGGAAAATGATTCCTAAAATAAATGGAACAGCTACAAAACCAACCAATGAAAAGATTAAAGAACCATATTGTATCCAAGGGTAATCTGTCAAATTTGAGAAAAATATTAGAAAAATGATGATTAACAACATTGCGCAAAGTCCAATAATTTTGTCAAGAAAAACCGCTTGCGAAATTTCTTTTAGACTGATTTTATAGTTTTTATTCAACACATAAACTTTGTATGCATCTCCACCAATTCCACCTGGAACAAAGGTATTGTAAAACATTCCTAAAAAATACAAACGTGCATTTGATTTATATGATAAATCAAGATTGATGTCCCGAAAATAATAGTCTAAACGAAAAACAGACAATGCTTGCGAAAGTACATAAAGGATAACAGCAATAAAAATATACGCCCAATTCGCATTTTTGTAATGACTGAAAATATCAAAAATATGTAGTTTAACAAAGAAGATATAATAGATTAACGCAAAACTAATCGTTAATTTAATTCCTGTTATAATATATTTTTTAGTTTTTGGATTCAATTGAAATCTTTTGATAATTAACGCACAAATTTAGAGAATCTTCTAGTAACCATTCAAAAAATTATTTATCTACCAATATTTGTCTGATATTACGTAGTTTTGCGTTTAAATTAATCGAATCATGCAATCAAAAGTTATTGTAATTACAGGTTCTTCTTCGGGGGTAGGATTGACTTTGGCAAATTATTTTCACGATAAAGGACATCAAGTTTATGGTTTATCAAGAACAGCTAAAGGTCAAGAAAAATTTAAACATATTGCGACAGATGTTTCGGATAAAGAAAATGTAAAACGTAGTTTTCAGCAGATTTTTTCGGAAACAAATAACCAAATTGATGTGTTGATTAACAATGCCGGAATTGGAATGTTAGGCGCTGTGGAAGATGCTTCGAAAGCTGATATCGAGAAATTATTGGAGGTTAACGTCTATGGTCCAATTTATACAATGCAAGAAGTTTTGCCTACAATGCGCGCGCAAAAAAACGGTTATATCCTGAATGTTTCGTCGATTGCGAGTAACAATGGTTTGCCTTTTAGAGGATATTATTCGGCTTCGAAGGCGATGATTGATCGTTTGATTGAATCGGCTCGTTTGGAAAATCGTCACACAGGAGTAGAAATTGCTACGTTGAATTTTGGAGATATCAAAACCAATATTGCAGAAGGTCGTGTGAAAACTTTTGTGTCAAAATTTTATCAAAAAAGATATGATGCAATGGTTGCTGATATCGATCACGAAGTGCAAGATGGTACGCCAACAGAAGATTTGATTCCGATTATTGAAAATATTTTGGCTCAGAAGAATTTGAAACCACATTATTATATTGGAAAATCGATGCAGAAATTTTCGGTAATCTTGAAAAATATTTTACCTCAAAAAATGTTCGAAAATATTATTGCAAAATATTCAAAATTAGATTAATAGATGGAAAAGGTTATTTGGCATTATAAATCTTTTGACGATTTAACATCGAAAGAGCTATATAAAATAGTGCAATTGCGTAACGAAGTTTTTGTGATTGAACAAAATTGTATTTACCAAGATTGCGATGATAAGGATTTGGTTTGTGGACATCTTTGGGCAACGATTGGCGATGAGGTTGCAGCGTATTCTCGAATTGTTCCGAAAGGAACTTCATACGAAAACGAACCTTCAATTGGTCGTGTAATTTCGAATCAAAAGTTTCGTCGTTATGGATTAGGGAAACAATTGATGAAAAATTCGGTTCAAATCATTGAAAATCAATTTAAAACGTCTTCAATCCGAATTTCTGCTCAATCTTATTTGAAAGAATTTTATTCTTCGTTTGGCTTCGAGCAAGTTTCGGAAGAATATTTAGAAGACGATATTCCGCATATCGAAATGTTGAGAAAATGAAATTTCTAAAATACTTTTTCATAACGCTATTTTCAGCTTTCATTGCATTGGTTTTGGTTGATGTTTATTATTCGAATCAACTCAAAAAAATGGCTTTGTTTAGCGGAGAAGTGCAAGAATGGAATCAAATAAGAGAAGGAAAAAAGACGAATGTTGAATTGGCTATTTTTGGTTCTTCGAGGGCGTTTATTCAAATTAATCCGAATATTTTAGAACAAGATTTAAAACTGACAACGCATAATTTTGGATTAAACGGAAGTAAATTTAAAATGCAATTGTATCGTTTCAATTTGTATTTAAATCATAATCCAAAACCGAAAATTGTTGTTTGGAATTTAGATACGTTTTCGTTTTCACACATTGATGAAGTTTTTCAACCAAATCAATATGCGCCATTTATGTTGTGGAATTTTAAATTGTATGGTGCATTAAAAGATTATAAAGATACAAAGTTGGTTGATTTTATTGTGCCGCTTTATCGTTATAGAGATCAAACGTATTGGAAAGATCAAATTGCAAGGGCGAAGAAAGAAAAACTGCATAAAGACGGACTCTTTCGTGATGATGGTTTCAAATCATATAACCGAAAATGGAATGTTGATTGGGAAAAAATGAAAAAGAAAAACTCTGATTTTGACTTTTCAGATTATGCTTTGTTAGAAGAATTAATTGCAAAATGTGAACAAGAAAATATTCAGTTAATTTTTACAATTGCACCCGAATTTTATAAAGGTCAAGATTATATGTTGAATCGAGAAGAAGTGATTAATCGTTATCAAACAACATTACAAAAGCATCATCTTCTGTTATTAGATTATTCGACTGATTCGATTAGTTTTAATCAAAAATACTTTTACAACACAACGCACATGAATTACAAAGGTGCGGATGCTTTTACAAAAGAATTAGCAAAAGATTTGAAAAAATATATAAAATAAAAAATCTCGTAAACCATTTGGTTTACGAGATTTTTAGTTATTGTTGAAGTAATGTTTAATCTAAATTACTTCAACTTTTTTTTCTTTTTTCTGTGTTAAATAAACGCCTGATAAAATCATTCCGAATCCAAATAAATGGATCCACATTATTTTTTCTCCAACCAAAAATCCCCAAAAAACAGAAACTACGGGCATTAAATAAGTAACCATTGAGGCAAACATCGAACCTGTAGATTGTATCAATCGGTAGAATAGTATCATCGCTAAAGCAGTTCCTAAAAGTCCTAAAATAGCAACAAAACCTAAACTTTTTAATTGTTGTTCTGTTCCTTCGAATACATCAAAAAATCCTGAAATAATTAAAATGAAAATTGAAGGTAATAACCAAATTGTGAATAGAGCCGAGGATAATTGAAATGATGGAACGTCGTTTAGATAGCGTGTTAAGATTAAACTATTCATTCCATAAAGCGCGGTTGCTAATACAATTAATAAACAATGTAAAAGACTATTTTCGCCAGAAAAACCATCGCCACCAATTAATAAAACAGCTCCAATAAATCCGATTATAGCTCCCAAAACTTGATTTTTAGTTCCTTTGATATTGAAAAATAAGGCTCCAAATAGTAAAATAAATAATGGAACTAAAGAATCTAAAATTCCAGCCGTTGAACTAGAAACGTGTGTTTGCGCCATTGGAAATAAAAACATTGGAATGAAATTTCCGCAGAAACCAGCCAATGCAACGTATTTTAATTTGTTTTTCGGAATCTTAAATAGACTTGGAATTCCCCAAATTGCCAAAACTCCTCCTGCAATTGTTAGTCGTAATGCTCCAACTTGATATGGCGTGTATGCGACCAATCCTTGCTTGATGAGAATAAACGAGCTTCCCCAAGTTAGCGCTAAAACGCCAAGGATGATCCAATGTTTTAGTTCGATTTTCATTTTTCTAAGTTTGCGCAAAGATGCACATTTCAGATGATTTTATTGAGCTGTTATTTACAAAAACAATCTGTTGTATGGTCATTTACCATTCCAGTCGCCTGCATATGTGCATAAATAGTGGTTGAACCAAAGAATTTGAAGCCACGTTTTTTTAAATCTTTTGCAATTTGATCTGAAATTTCGGTTGTTGCAGGAACTTCTTTTATCGAATTCCAATTATTTATAATCGGTTTGTAATCAACGTATTTCCATATAAAATCGGAAAAAGAGCCAAATTCTTTTTGAATTTCTATAAACAATTTTGCATTATTAATTGCTGCCGAAATTTTTCCTCGATGACGAATAATACCTTCATTTTGGACTAATTCATCAATTTTAGCTTCATCAAATTTGGCTACTTTCTCTACATTAAAATCAGCAAAAGCTTTTCTAAAATTTTCTCTCTTTTTCAGAATTGTGAACCAACTTAATCCTGCTTGAAAAGATTCGAGAATCAAAAATTCGAATAAAATTTTATCATCTTTTACAGGTTTTCCCCATTCGTTATCGTGATAATCGATGTAATCTTGGTCTTTATTTACCCAAGCGCAACGTGTTTTTTCCATGGTTTTTTAAATTTCTAAATATTTTTATAAGCTTCTTTAACCGAATAAACGGGTAATTGACAAGTGTAATTTTCGCAAATATGAATGGAAGTTTTATTTTTGATGAATCGGTTTTGAGTGATTTCTAAATTCTCGGTTTTTGAAGCAACAAAAATTGCATTTGGGACATAACATTGTTGAATTTGTTTCGAGAATTTTAATGCATTTTCGCCAACGATTACAATTTCTTTGAACGAATAAGCGAAATTTAGATATAATTGAATCCAATTTGCAAAACCAGTTGGATAATCGTGAATTTTTTCTTCGATATTGGTTAACATTTGTTTTGCTTGTTCAATGTATTTTTCTTGATTGAGAATTTTTCCTAATTTAAATAAATTATTTGCCATTACCGAATTTGATGATGAAATAACATTGTCATAAATCTCAAATGTTTCATTAACCAAAGGTGTGTCATAATGCGATTTGTATGCAAACATTTTATTCTTGTGATTATAAAATTGATTAAAAGTTTCTTCCGTTAATGTTTGGGCAGTTTCTAAATAATGCATCTCCGAAGTGACTTCATAAAGCTTAATTAACGCTTCAATCATTAAGGCATAATCATCCAAAAATCCGGGAATTGTAGTTTGGTTGTCTTTATAATTTCTGAACAAAATTTCACCATTCCATTGATTTTCTAAAATAAAATTGGTTGCATTTTTTGCTAAATCAAGATATTCATCATTTTCAAAAGTGATAAATGCATCACACAAACTTTTTATGGTTAAAGCATTCCAAGAAGTTAAAACTTTTTCGTCGCGATGAGGTTTTATGCGCTGTTCACGAATTGGATTAAGAATTTTTTTCCATTGAGAAATTTTGGTTTGAAGTTCTGTTGTTTTAATGTTCTGCTTCGTAGCAAAATCTTCGTCATCTGTCAATCGCATTAAAATATTATTACCATGTTCCCATTCTCCAAATTCATCAACATTGTAATATTGCTGAAATAAGTCAAAATCATTTTTCAAAATTGTTTTCAATTCATCCGATTTCCAAACATAATATTTTCCTTCTTCACCTTCAGAATCAGCATCAATAGCAGAATAAAAAACACTTTCAGGCGAAAGCATTTCATCTTTCAACCAATTAATTGTTTCTTCTACAACTGTTTTATATTCTTCTTCTCCAAAAACTTTATATGCATTTGAATAAAGCGAAAGTAATTGCCCATTATCGTAAAGCATTTTTTCGAAATGAGGAACTTTCCAATATGGATCAACTGAATAGCGCGAAAAACCACCTTTTAGTTGGTCGTAAATTCCACCAAAAGCCATTCTATCCAATGTTATTTTTGTTTGAATCAAACAATTTTTATTTTTTGTTTGTGTACCATATCGCAAAATGGTTTCCCAGGCATTTGGTAACATAAATTTTGGTGCACGATTAAAACCTCCCCATTCATCATCAAATTGTTGTTGCCAAAACTCAAATGTTTCATCAATTTTATTTGTTGAAAAAGTTGAAGAAGATTTCAATTCGATCGCCTCCATTTTATTCAAACCATCAGCAATAGAGTTGACGTATTCCATTGTTTTAGCTTGATTTTGATGATATAAATGATTGATATTTTCTAAGAGTTCAATCCATTGAACTTTCGGAAAATAAGTTCCGCCATAAAAAGGACGACCATCTGGCAAAGCAAAAACATTGAGTGGCCAACCTCCAGATTGATGAATTAATTGCGAAACATTCATATATAAAGCATCTAAATCAGGACGTTCTTCACGATCAATTTTAATGCAAACAAAATTATCATTCATCACTTTTGCGACTTCATCGTTTTCAAAAGATTGATGTTCCATCACGTGACACCAATGACAAGCCGAATATCCAATTGAAATAAGCAAAGGTTTGTTGACTTTTTTTGCATGATTCAAAACTTCGTCATTCCAACTTTGCCACCAAACAGGATTATTTTCGTATTGTTTCAAATACGGACTTGTTGCTGATTTTAGATTATTTTGTTGAAAATTCATGATTCTTGTTTAGAAATTTAAAGTTCGTACAATTTTTGTGGATGAAAAATTATATTTTCGACAAAAATTAAAACACATGAACATTTACGAATACATTTCTATTGGTGCATATATGGCTCTGATGATTGGAATCGGGATTTATTCTTACCGAAAATCAACAAGTAACTCAGAAGATTTTTTGATCGGAGGAAGGAAAATGGGAGCAGCTGTAACGGCGCTTTCTGCTGGTGCTGCTGATATGAGTGGTTGGTTGTTAATGGGAGTTCCTGGAGCAATGTATTTTACAGGTTTGTCGAGTGCTTGGATTGCAATTGGATTGACAACAGGATGTTTTTTGAACTATATTTTTGTCGCACCACGATTACGAATCTATACAGAAATCGCTCAAAATTCGATTACACTACCCGTATTTTTTGAAAATCGTTTCAAAGATAAATCGCGTTTATTAAGAATTGTTTCTTCAATATTAATCTTAATATTTTTTACATTATATACTTCTGCTGGAATGGTTTCTGGAGGCAAATTGTTTGAATCTGCTTTTGGATTAGATTATATGACTGGACTTTGGATGACAAGTTTTGTAGTTGTATTATACACTTTTTTAGGTGGTTTTTTAGCGGTAAGTTTAACTGATTTCGTACAAGGGACGATTATGGTTTTGGCTTTGGTTATTGTTCCGATTGTAGCAATTTCTGAAATTGGTGGAGTTGGTGAAACCTTTTCGTTGATTAATGATAAAGGCGATAAATATTTAGATTTATTTAAAGGTACAACAACAGTTAGTATATTATCCTTGATGGCTTGGGGGTTAGGATATTGTGGTCAGCCCCATATTTTAGTACGTTTTATGGCGATTGGAAACCCGAAAGATTTAGCGAAAGCTAAAGATATTGGAATTACATGGATGATTTTTACAGTAGGTGGAGCACTTTTAGTTGGTTTAGTTGGTATCGCATATTTAATGAAATTTGATCAAACAACAATGTTAAAATTTGATGGGTCTAAAACAGAAGCAGAAACGATTTTTATTTATTTTTCACGTGTTTTGTTTCATCCATTAGTTGGTGGATTTTTATTATCAGCAATTTTAGCAGCTGTAATGAGTACAATTTCTTCACAATTATTAGTAACATCAAGTTCGTTAACAGAAGATATTTACAAAGCATTTTTGAACAAAAAAGCAACACCAAAACAGTTATTAACAGCAAGTCGTTTATCGGTTTTAATTGTAGCATTAATCGCGGTGTTGTTGTCATTAACACCAAAAGATTCTATTCTAAATTTAGTTGGAAATGCTTGGGCAGGATTTGGATCTGCATTTGGACCAGTAATCGTTTTCTCTCTTTTTTGGAAAAAAACTTCTTGGCAAGGAGCTTTAGCAGGTATGTTAACAGGAGGAATTGTTGTCTTAGCTTGGGTTTATGTAAATCACGATTACAAAGATTGGTATGAAATGATACCTGGGTTTTTATCTTCGGTTATCGCAATTTATGTCGTTTCGTTAATGACTCAAAAACCTAATAAAGAAATTGACAAAGAATTTGATGAAATGAAAGCTGTTTTGAAAGAGAATTAACATGCATCCAAAAGAAATGGAAAATATATTAAAGTTAAATCATTTTGAGCGCTATCAATATTTATTCGAAAAATTGCTGACGGGGAAACTGCTTATATAATGATTTTTCCTGATGGTAATTATGCTATTTCTATAATTAATGATAAAAAAATATTTCCAATTTGGTCAGCGAAAGAATTTGCTGAATTAACAAAAAATGATGGTTGGGAAAATTGCAAAATATTGAAATTGACTTTAGATGATTTCGAAGAAACTCTTTTCTATTATATTGATGAAAATAATTTATTGATAAATGTTTTTCCTACAGATAAAACTGGTTTTGTCGTTAGTTTAGAAGAATTCGCTAGGGACTTAAAAGATGAATTAGAACAATATCAATGAAATATAAAAAAATAGGTAGAGGCATTTGTCTACCTTTTTTATTGCTGAAAATTATGAATTTATTATTCAAAAGTTAAAACTTAAAACATCAACAATTGTTGATAAGTTTCACTTGTAGAGAATAAGGTCAAAAGAGAGATTTGTTTGTATATTTGTAAAGTTTGATTAAAAAAATAGTCAAAATTAAATCAATTTATACGAAAAGATGAACGATATTATTCAATTACTGCCAGATCATGTAGCCAATCAAATTGCCGCAGGAGAAGTTGTACAACGACCAGCTTCTGTGATAAAAGAATTGATTGAAAATGCGGTGGATTCTGGTGCAACTTCTATTCAGGTAATTGTAAAAGATGCTGGCAGAAGCTTGATTCAAGTGATTGATAATGGTTCGGGAATGAGTGTGACAGATGTTCGAATGGCTTTTGAACGTCACGCAACTTCAAAAATCAGAAAGACAGAGGATATCTATAATATTCATACAAAAGGTTTTCGTGGAGAGGCTTTGGCGTCGATTGCTGCGGTTGCACAGGTAGAAACGAAAACGCGTCGAGAAGAGGATGAGGTTGGTTCGCAATTGGTGATTGAAGGCGGAGAAGTTCGCAACCAAGATCCTGTTGTTTGTCCAGCTGGAACGTCTATTTCGGTAAAAAATCTTTTCTATAATGTGCCTGCTCGTCGTAATTTCTTAAAATCAAATCAAGTTGAATTTCGTCATATTCAAGATGAGTTTCAACGTGTTTCGATGGCGCACGAAAACATTAGTTTCTTTTTACATCACAATGATGCAGAGGTTTATCATTTGAAAGCCGGAAATCTGAAACAACGTATTGCTCAAATTTTTGGAAAAAAATTAAGTTCACAAATTATATCCGTTGAAGAAGATACAGAAATTGTAAAAGTGAAAGGTTTTGTGGGGAAACCAGATGCTGCAAAAAAATCGCGTGGCGAACAATTTTTCTTTGTGAATAATCGCTTTATTCGTAGTGGATATTTGCATAATGCAATCGTAGATGCTTTTGAGAGTTTGTTGCCAACGGGGTATAGTCCTTCTTATTTTTTGTATTTAGAAATTGATCCGTCAAAAATTGATATTAACATTCATCCAACTAAAACAGAAATTAAATTTGAGGATGAAGCATTGATTTTTACTATTCTTAGAGCTGCTGTAAAACACGCTTTGGGACAATTTAATGTAATTCCTTCGTTGGATTTTGAACAAGATCCAAACTGGGCATTTATTCCATCTGCGACGGAAGATACAGAAATTAAAATGCCAGAAATTACGGTTGATTCTAGTTTTAACCCTTTCGAGCATCAACAAACAAGAGCGCCGAAACCGTCTGATATTCGTGCGAATATGGATTTTTATAAAGATGCTGTTGAGTTAGAAATCGAAAATAATCATGCGCATCAATTATTTGAATCTGAAGATTTTCATGATAGTTTTGAAGTAATTCAATGGATGAATCAATATTTGGTTGTTGAATATCGTGGCGAATTGTTAATCATCGATCAACATCGCGCGCATCAAAAAATATTATTCGAAAAATTTATACATTCAAATAATGGAAGTGCTTTGGTACAACAAATGCTTTTCCCGATTGAGTTGGAACTTTCGCCAAATGATCGTCAGAAATTAATCAATGTAGAGCATCAATTGTTGAGTTTTGGTTTTGATATTTCGTTGGATGAAGAAGCAATACAGATTAATGCGATTCCTGTTGATGTGCAACAAGAGGATGTAGTGTCTGTTTTTATGGATTTTATCGAGGAATTAGAATACCAAGAATCAATTGAATTAGAAAATACGTTTGCAAAAATTTTAGCAAAAAATGCGGCTGTTAAAAAAGGAGTTTCATTAAAATCTGAACAAATGCAAACTTTGGTTGAAGAATTGTTAAGACTACCAAATCCGAATTATACGCCATACGGACGCCCAATTTTTGTGCAGATGAATACGGCTGATATCAAAAAAACATTACAATAAACGAATGAGACAATCTATACCACCGATTACAAAGAATTTACTTATTATAAACGGTTTGTTCTTTCTAGCGACTTTTGTTTTTATGCAGACTAGGCAAATCGATTTGAGAGTGATTTTAGGTGCTTTTTATCCTGAGTCCCCCAACTTCAAATTTTGGCAAATTTTGACGCATATGTTTATGCATGCAGATTTTACACATATATTGTTTAATATGTTTGCGTTGTGGATGTTTGGCTCTGTTGTAGAGCAAACCTTTGGGCCAAAGAAATTCTTGACGCTTTATTTGTTAGCTGGTTTAGGCGGTTTTATATTGTTTAATGCAGTTAATTACTTTCAAATAGAGCAGCTAAAAGAAGCAGTTCAGGCGAAAGGAATAGGTTTTAGTCAAATTTATGAAGCTGCAAAATTGAATATGCAAGGTGGGTATCATACCAATTCAATTATTCAAACTAACCAAGCTGCATCAGAACTTTTGACAAATTATGTAACACCAATGGTTGGTGCTTCTGGAGCTATATATGGTTTATTGTTAGCATTCGCAGTATTATATCCAGATGAAAAATTAATGTTAATCTTTTTCCCTGTTCCGATTAAAGCAAAATATTTTATTCCAATTATGGTATTAATTGAGTTTTATATGGGATATCAAAACATCGGAAATGTGGCACATTTTGCGCATTTAGGAGGTGGATTGATTGGTTTCTTGTTAACAAGACATTGGAAAAAGAATTTATATAGATGGAATTAAGAAATGGCAAATAATATCTTAGACGATTTAAAATTAAAATATTCATCAGGAAATAGCGCAACAAAATTAATTTACGTTAACGTTGTGGTGTTTTTTACATTGTTAATTGTTGATTTTGTTCTTCGAACGGTAGTAAATTCTACGATTACAACAACTGGTTTGTTTGCTTTGTCATCTTTCGATGATTTGATTGTAAGACCTTGGCAAATCCTAACATATTCTTGGTTACATGGCAATCTTTTTCATTTGATAATGAATATGGTTTTGTTGTATTTCGTTGGGCAAATGTTTTTGCAACAATTTCAGAACCGAAATTTAGTTACATTCTATATTTTTGGAGGAATCGCTGGTGGAATTTTCTTTTTATTGTTTCAGAATTTATTCAATTATTCACATTTATTAGTTGGTGCTTCGGCAGCGGTTTATGCGGTGTTTTTTGCAATGATTTCTTATAATCCGAAAATGCCCGTTCGTTTGTTGTTGATTCCAACTTCATTTCCATTGTTGTATGTTGGTTATGTATTTATCGCATTCGATGTGTATAATATTATTGCTAATCAAAATGCAGGCGGAAGTATTTCGCATTTGGGAGGTGCTATTTTTGGTTATCTTTATATGAAACAATTTGAGAGAGGAAATGATTTTTTAGGTAACTTTATTTTCAAAATAGAGCAGTTATTTAAGAAAAAAGAGAAATCAACTTTCAAAACATATAAAAATATTTCTTCAACTTCTTCGCGATCAAATGTTCCGAAAGATGATTACGATTTTAATCATCAAAAAGTTGAAAAACAAAAGAAAATTGATGTAATTTTAGATAAGATTTCTCGTTCAGGTTACGAGAGTTTGTCCAAAGAAGAAAAAGACTTTCTGTTTAGAGAAGGTAGGTAAAATGAGTATAATCAGTAAGTTTAAACTAAATTATTTCAATCGTTTAGTACTAACAATTAATATCGTTTTTTTGTTAGTGGCTTATTGTGTCTATTTAAATAAAATTTTTACGCCTACAGAAATTCCATATTTTAACTTTATTTCGATTGGTTTTCCAATATTATTTGCATTTGGAGCAATGTTTTTACTGTATTGGTTACTGTTTAGCTGGCGACACTTTTTGTTAATTTTAGTTCTTTCAGCCGGATTATTTTACCCAATTTATCTTTCATATCCAATTGTACAATTCAATAAAGTTAAAGATAAAAAAGCTGATTTATCTGTATTGACATATAATGTACATGGTTTTAAAGAAGAAGGAACAAAAGAACTTTTGATTAAGAATAAGGCAGATATTATGCTGCTTCAAGAAGCGTATGAAGGTCAACAGAAAAGTCTAAAAAATAAAGAATTCAAAAATTACTATTCAGAATTTTATGGTTTATTGACAATTTATAGTAAATATCCTATTATTCAAACAAAAAAAATAACACCTGATGATAATGAAGAATTGAATGGACTTGCCGCTTATGCTGATATCGATTTGGGAAATGATACGATTCGTGTGATTAATGTTTATCTTGAGCCAATGTACATTGATAAAGCGATGGTGAAAGAAATTATTCAGTCTGATGATTCGCGAACTGCCGAAATTTCGAGTCGAAAAGTTGAGTTAAAATTGGTGCAAGGAATGCAAAAACATCAAAAACAGTTAGAAGCGATTATTCCATATATCACATCTTCGCGTCATCCAGTTATTTTGGGAACGGATCTTAATTCGACTCCAGTTTCTTACGAATATGAGAAGTTGAAAAAATATCTTCACGACTCTTATATAGAAGTTGGAAAAGGAAATGCGACAACTTTTCATGGATTTAAATTTCCAATTAGAATTGATTATTTATTTCATTCTAAATTATTTAAACCTATTGAGGCACATGTTATTCGAAAAAAATTCTCGGATCATTATCCAGTAGCTGTAAAATATAAAATTTCAGAATAAATTTTTTCTATATTTATTCAATAATCAATCAAAATGAACCAGAAAGAAAGCTTTATTCAAGAGATACAAAGTCGTTATTCTTATAAAAACGATAAAATAATTTTAGGCAAAGCCAAATTAGATGGCGAAATTGTAGAAGAAGCTGAAATTTCAGTTGCGCTAAAAACAATGAATCGTCACGGGTTGATTGGTGGTGCAACGGGAACTGGGAAGACAAAATCTTTGCAGATTATCGCTGAACAACTTTCTCTGAAAGGCGTTCCAACATTATTGATGGATATCAAAGGAGATTTATCAGGAATTGGGGCTGCAGCAAATTCGGAAGATAAAAATGCGCAAGAAAGAATGGAAGCCCTTAATTTGCCTTTTGATCCGCAAGCTTCTCCTGTCGAATTTTTGTCTATTTCTGATGAACCAGGAGCAAGACTTCGTGCGACAGTAAGTGATTTTGGACCAATTTTATTCAGTAAAATTTTAGAACTGAATGAAACACAAGAAAGTATTATTTCAATCATATTCAAATATTGTCAAGATCGTAATTTACCTTTGATTGATTTGGAGGATATTCGACGAGTTTTGCAATATGTGACAGATTCTGACGAAGGAAAATCGGAGTTGAATTCAAATTATGGAACAATTGCGCCAGCTTCTTTGGGAGCTATTTTGCGTAAAATTGTTGCATTAGAACAACAAGGAGCAACAAAGTTTTTTGGAGAACCAAGTTTTGATGTTCAAGATTTATTGAAAACGAAAGACGGAAAAGGAATTGTAAATATTATTCGTTTGATTGATATTCAAAATCAGCCTAATTTATTTTCAACTTTTATGTTGAGTTTATTGAATAAAATTTATTCTCAATTCCCTGAATCTGGAGATTCTGATAAACCGAAATTGGTGATTTTTATTGATGAAGCACATTTGATTTTTAAGGAAGCTACGAAAGCTTTGTTGAATCAAATTGAAACAATGGTAAAATTAATTCGATCAAAAGGTGTGGGATTATATTTTGTAACGCAAGTTCCTGGAGATGTTCCTGATGCAGTTTTGAGTCAATTAGGTCTTAAAGTTCAACATGCGTTAAGAGGTTTTACTGCGAAAGATCGTAAAGAAATAACAAAAGCTATCGAAAATTATCCGACAACTACCTATTATAAAGCAAGTGAAGTAATCACTCAATTAGGGATTGGAGAGGCTTTTGTGACTGCTTTAGACGAAAAAGGTATTCCAACTCCTTTGGCTTATACATATATGCGAGCGCCAAATTCGAGAATGGATATCTTGACTTCAAATGAAATCGATACGATTACCTCAAACTCAGATTTAGTGACAAAATATGCGACAGATATTGATCGTGAATCTGCAAATGAAATTTTATCACAAAAATTAGAACAACAAAAAAATATAGAGAAACCTGTTCCAAAAGCAACTTCAACAAGAAGTATTCCTAAAGAAAAAAATTGGACAGATAATCCTGTTGTGCGTGATGTAAGTCGTACTGCAACTCGAAAATTGATGGATTTTGGAATGAAAATGTTAACTAATTTTTTAAAAGGAAAAAAATAAGCACGTGTACGCGATTTTAGATATAGAAGCGACTGGCGGAAAAGTGGGGGAAGAGTCAATCATAGAGATTGCGGTGTATAAATATGATGGAAAAGAAATTGTCGATCAGTTTATATCATTAGTTAATCCCGAAAAAAAGATTGATCAATATGTACAAAGGTTAACGCATATTTCAGATAAAATGGTGTTGACAGCGCCTAAATTTCACGAAGTAGCAAAACGTATAGTTGAGATTACAGATGATTGTATTTTAGTTGGACATAATGTAATGTTTGATTATAGAATGCTAAAACAAGAGTTCGATCGTTTGGGATATAATTACGAAAAAGAATGGATTGATACTTTCGAATATAGCGAAAAATTGATTCCAGGATTACCTTCATATTCTTTAGGAAAATTATGCGAATCGCTTGGAATTGTAGTGACAGATAGACACAGGGCTTCTGGAGATGCAAGAGCGACAATTTCTTTGTTTAAATTATTGTTAGATAAAGATTCGGAAAAAATAATCACGAAGAAAACAGGTTTAAAACAACCTAAAAAAGCACATTCTAAGTATCAGAAACTGCTTGAAGGTTTACCTAATTCTATCGGGGTTTATTATTTATACAATAGCCGAAAACAACTTATTTATATTTGTCGAAGCAATAATATTGCACGATCTATTAATCAAATTTTTACATCAAAAACTTTAAAAGCTAATAAGCTGAAACGTTATACACGTTCTATAAAATTCGAAGAAACTGGAAGTGGTTTTCTTGCTGCAATTAAAGAAAATAACGAGGTCTTGAATAATCAACCAATGTATAACGTAAAGTTAGTTGAGAATAAAGTTTATCCTTTTGGATTGTATTATTTGGAGTCTAAACGTGGTTATTCGAGATTAGAAATAGGGAAAGTTAGAAAGACACAACCTGTTTTGAAATTTAAAACTAAAGAACGTGCAAAAGAGGTTTTAGAGAAAATCGTTCATGATTATAATCTTTGTCAACAAGTAAATGCGGGAATTAAATCTGATGAATCTTGTTTCCAATATAAAGTAAATAAATGCAATGGAGCTTGTGTAAAAGAGGAATCTAAAGAAGTTTATAATGAACGAATTCAAAGTTTTATTAAAACAACTGAATATCCTTCCGAAACTTTTTTGATTATTGATAAAGGACGAAAAGGAATTGAAAAATCATTTTATTTAGTTGAGAATGGAGAATTTAAAGGATATGGTTATTACGAATATCATCATCAAATAAAAACGTTAGAAAAGATTCACAATATCTTAATTCCGATTAAAGAAACGGAAGAAATAAAAAATATGCTCAAATACTTTTTGTATAAAGTTTCTTCTAATTCTAATCAAATCATTATTATTGAATAATATTCTTTATGAAGAAAATATAAAAAATAATAAAAAAGCTCAGTTAATATTAACTGAGCTTTTTTGTATGATTAAATTTAGACTATACCCGTTGTGCATTTTAAATAATTTGAGTTTTTA
>NZ_DJTP01000040.1:0-42832 GCF_002440405.1 Empedobacter sp. UBA6305
GAGGATATGACGTACCCACAGATTTCTTTAATAAAAATGTAGCAACTTTATAAAATAACAAAAGGCAAACAAACGTTTGCCTTTTGTGTTATAGTGAATTATACGTTGTGTAAAAATAACACATTTGAACATTACCTTGGAGTAGACCAACTAATCTAATTATCTCTTTTTTCCCATTTTGTAATAACTGAAGCCTCTAACTCTTGAAAAGTACAGTTTAGTTTTCTAGAATTTAAAATTATAGTTTCATTTGGATGCCAATTATTCATAACAATAAGAAGTCTTTTTAAAAGACTTATATTATTATTTATTATGTAATTTTTTTTATTTTTAATCGATAATTCTAAATATTCACCGGAATATGTTTTAACAGTTTTTATGTGAGAAATATCGTCCCATTTAATATATCCCAGACTTTCATAATTAGAATTATCTGTTATTCCAAAATTAGTTAATATAATACCTTTTTCTTTGTTTAATAATAGTATTATATGAGTGATAACCATAGCAAACGTATATATAAAACCTATTATTCCTCCAATAAAAATTAAAATATCATTTTGAATAAATTTAGAAACAAAGAAATTTGAGTTAAAAATCATAAAGATTGACAATATATTAGATAATATAAAAAATAAGATTAATCCAATTATTTTTTCGTTACTTTTCTCTATTATTATTTCACTCATTACTACTAGTATTTTAATGGTCCTGATACTGTTTGACTACTTTGAATTAATTTTTGTGTTTGTTGATTTTTTTGATCAGGTGTCAAAGGAGTCATAGCTTTATCTAAATAAAATTCCATTGTTTCTTCACCTACTACTCCTCCAACGACTGCACCTAAAAAGCCTGTAATAAGAACTCCAGGACCCGTTTCTGATCCTACTATAAGTCCAGCAGTTGCTCCTCCTAACATACTGTACATTCTCATATATCAATATTTACTTTTTTACAAAATTAATCTTTTTTACTTTATTGACATTATAACAAAAACTATTCTATATCAATAATGTAATTTATATTTTCAATTTTACAAATCTCCAACAATTATCTAAAACCAAATTACGGTTTTACGTAAAATAAAAATCCAAAAAATAATTTTCCTACTATAGTGATTACGTTTAAAAGAATTGCACGCCAAAAAACTGAACTTGCAACAAAAAATAGGACAAAATATTTAAGACCTAAGCTGCGAGCTCTTTGATATTTTCACGCTGGTAGCTCTGTTGAACGGCGCGATCTTTAAACTCTTTACTATAAAATTTTTTCTTCATTTTTCTAAGTTAATTTTTACAGCTTAATCCATAATTCTTATGTCCAAATAAAGGTAGCAAGATCAACCTGTCAGCCCACGAAAAGCTTAAACATTGTTCAAACTTTTTTTTAGGTTTCTTATCACCACAAAAAATCCTTCATCTAAAAGACAAAGGATTTCTAAAAAACTCAAAATGATGATTTTCTAACCATCAACCTTACTATGTTGTTTTCCGTAGAAAAAGTAAATACAAATTCCGATTACTAACCAAATCAAAAGTCGCCACCAACTTTCCATTGTTAATGAAGTCATTAAATAAACACAAACAATAATTCCCAAAATTGGAACAAATGGAACAAATGGAACTTTAAATTTACGTTCGGCATTTGGCATTTTTTTACGCATCACAATAATTCCAATACAAACTAAAGTAAAGGCAAATAAAGTTCCGATACTTACCATATGACCTAAATCTTTGATTGGTACAAAACCAGCAAAAATGCTCACAAAGACTAAAAAGAATACATTGGTTTTCCAAGGTGTACGAAACTTTTTGTGTACATCTGAAAAGAAAGAAGGTAACAATCCGTCATTACTCATGCTATAAAATACGCGACTTTGTCCTAATAACATCACTAATATAACCGATGTATAGCCTGCGATAATTGCTAAAATCAATACACTTTGTAAAAATGTATAACCTGTTACTGCAAATGCTGTCGCTGCTGGTGACGCATCCCCCTTAAAGGTTTCGTATGGTACCAAACCTGTCATTACCCACGAAAATAATACGTACAAAATGGTACAAATAACCAACGATCCCAAAATACCAATCGGCATTCCTTTCTGTGGATTTTTAGCTTCTTGTGCCGCAGTAGAAACCGCATCAAATCCAACAAAAGCAAAGAAAACAACTGCTGCTCCTGCTGCAATTCCTGGCATTCCTCCGAATTGAGTTCCTGGAATATTTTTAGGAATAAATGGAATATGATTTTCTGGATTGATATGACTCCAACCCAAAATGATAAAGACAATTACGACACTTACTTTTAAAATTACAAGAATATTATTGATAATCGCAGATTCTTTTGTCCCTCTCATTAACACTAAAGAAAGTAAACATACAATAAAAACTGCCAGCAAATTTACCATTCCGCCATCGGCTGGAGCATGCAACAATTCTTGAGGTAAATGAATATTTATTCCTTGCAAAAATTTATCGACGTAAGCCGACCAACTCACACTTACAGTTGCCGCTGCCAAAGCATATTCTAACACCAAATCCCAACCGATAATCCAAGCAATAAACTCTCCCATTGTTGCGTAAGAATATGTATAAGCACTTCCAGCAACTGGAATCATTGAAGCAAATTCGGCATAACAAAGTCCTGCAAAAGCACAACCAACTGCGGCTAAAACAAAGGATAAAGTAACTGACGGACCAGCATGATCTGCCGCTGCAATTCCTGTTAAACTAAATAATCCGGCACCGATAATAGCGCCAATACCCAAAGCAACTAAGGCTCCCGAAGATAGAGATCTTTTTAAACCACCTTCCGTTTCTTGCGAATCTTCTATTAGCTTCGCTAATGGTTTAATTTTCCAAATTGACATAAAAATACATGTGTTAAAACTTGACGAAATGTAAAGTGTTTCAGATATATTTTTAAAATTCGAAAAATAAATTTTATATTTTTTAGATATATTTTTAAAAGAAAACTTAATATTTACGAATAATATAATTAGAAATTAATATTAAAACGCAACTTTAAATTATTCATAAAAATTAACTCATATTTTTAATAAAACTAAATCCAATAAATTAAATAAATACGAATAAAATTATTTTTTACTTATTTTATTGAGACAAAAAAAACCTCGAAAATTATTTTCGAGGTTTTGTATTATTTTATTGAAATGATCTTCTTATTCTGCAATACTTGGAACTGAAACCAATTCGTTTGTATCAGCATCATAATCGATTTCATCAAAACTAAATCCAAACAATTGTAAGAATTCATCATGATAACCTTTGATATCAGAAATTTCTTTGATGTTCTCAGAAGTTACAATTTTCCATAAATTATCTACTTCTTTTTGTACATCTTCGCGCATTTCTAAATCATCGATACGGATACGTCCATTTTCGTCCAAAGGAACTTCTCCGTTTGCAGTATACAAGCGCTCTGCAAACAAACGTTGCATTTGCTCGATTGTACCTTCATGAATTCCTTTTGCTTTCATTACTTTGTACAATAACGAAATATATAATGGCACAACTGGAATAGCAGAACTAGACTGTGTTACCAAAGCTTTGTTTACAGAAACGTAAGAAACACCATTCAAATCTGCTAATAATTCGTTGATAACTGGAACCGTTTTTTCTAAATCGTTTTTAGCCATACCAATCGATCCATCTTTATAAATTCTATGAGTCAATTCTGGCCCGATGTAAGAATAAGCAACAGTTTTTACACCTTCAGCTAAAACACCAGCAGCTTTCAAATCTTCCATCCAAAATTTCCAATCTTCACCTCCCATTACAGCAATTGTATTATCAATTTCTTCTTGAGATTCAATCGGATCAATTGTAATATCTGTTACTTCTGCTGTATGAAAATCTACTGTTTTATTTGTAAATGGTTCTCCAATTGGTTTAAGAACTGATGAATACGCAACACCTGTTTTTGGGTGTGTACGACGTGGCGAAGCTAAACTGTAAACCACTAAATCTACTTGACCTAAATCTTGTTTGATTAAATCAATCGTTTGTTGTTTAATCTCATCAGAAAAAGCATCTCCATTAATACTTTTTGCATACAAACCAGCTTCGTGTGCTTCTTTTTCAAAAGCAGCTGTGTTGTACCAACCCGCAGTTCCCGGTTTTCTTGGTGCAGCAGGTTTTTCGAAAAAAACACCTATTGTTGCAGCATTATATCCAAAAGCAGCTGTAATACGAGATGACAGACCAAAACCTGTCGAAGCTCCAATTACCAATACTTTTTTTGGTCCTTCGGCTGAAATATTTTTTGATTTTACGTACTCAATTTGATTGTGAACATTTTTTGCAGTTCCCTCAGGATGAGTCGTAATGCAAATAAAACCTCTTGTTCTTGGTTGAATAATCATTATACTTAATTTAGTCGCATAAATTTATAAAATAAATTCTATATAACGAAACGATCTTTTTGTACATAAAATCATTCTATTTTTAATAAAATTAATAGAAATACAGATTTCGATTTACTATATTTACAATTACTCAAAACCTACTTACCTATGAAAGATATTCACATAGGCTCTTTAATCAAAAAAAGAGTCGACGAACTTGGAATTGATATATCCCGTATCAAAAGTTTCTTCAAAACTTATTCTGAAAAAGAAATTAATGCTCAATATTTAAGTAAAAGTATACAAACAGACGATTTATTAAAATGGTCGAAGTTATTGGAATATGATTTTTTTAGAATTTATACACAACACATTATTTTATTTGCTCCTGTTGGAAAAAACGCTTCAACTTCAACATCCCCTAAAAGCTCTGTTTTACCAAATTATCGCAAAAGTGTGTATACAAAAGAGATTATAGATTTTGTATTGAATTTATACACTGAAGAAAAAAAGAAAATTCAAGAAATTTCGAATGAATACAATATCCCTAAAAATACCATTCATAATTGGATAAAAAAATACCTACCACAAAATTAAATCTTACTCACTATGGAAAAACCAAACTACCAAAAAATCTATCAAGACATTATTAAACGTAATTTCCCTGAAAAAATAGAACAGACAAAAAAATTGTTAAAAAAGAATATGAATGTTTTGGATATCATGAAAGTATCAGAAATACTGAATGCAAACAAAACAGCCGAAAATCAAAAGCATAAATCTTATGATTTGAATTCTGTTTTAGAGATTTTAAAAATTCAGCAAAAAAATAATTACACCAATACTTTTACTGCTGATAAGTTTAAAATCAGTCGAAATACTGTAGCTAAATGGCGTAAAATATATGGGTATTAAAAAACGGTTTCAAAAAGAAACCGTTTTTTTTATTTATCTATTATTTTTATCCTCTTTTATTACTTTATGTACCGCTAAAGTTGCAAACGGAATAAATGCGTACATCACATAAATGATAAAGTCTTCGTCGTCCCATTTATATATTCTTCTGACTCTAAAAAGTAAAATCAAGTAAGCTGTAAACCAAAAACCGTGAAAACAACCGGCAAATGGCATTGGCAACACATAATCGAATTGATATTTAATTGGCATTGCGACCAAAAATAAGAGCGTACAACTTATCGTTTCCCACACACATGATGTGCTAAACCATTTTTTTAACTTTTCGTCAGATACGTTTAACATTTTGCAAATTTAATCGTTTATTGATAGTAGAGGTATGATAATCATTAGTTAAAAAGTTTATTTTTACTCAATTATTGAAATAACTATTAATATTTATGATAATTAAATGTTATGATTATTACTATTTATGATAATTACACATAATAATTATCAATATTATTTATTAAATTTGTAAAAATCCAAAACCTCATAATTAATGCACGTAGATAATTTTCTTTCAAAAAAATTCAATTTAGCTTTACCCTACTGGACAATTATCTGTCCCATTCTTGCCATTTTTTCATTAACAATAGCCGAAGGATTTAAAGATCAGATGTGGTTTTCTGGAATCTTAGGAATCATTTTAATTTCAGCCGTTTTATCAGCTGTACATCACGCAGAAGTTGTAGCGCATAAAGTTGGAGAACCTTTCGGAACCATTATTTTGGCTTTAGCCATTACAGTTATCGAAGTTTCGCTAATTGTTTCATTAATGATGTCCGAACCTACTGGCTTTCCTTCTGTTTTGGCTAGAGATACCGTTTTTGCTGCTGTAATGATCATTCTTACCGGAATTATAGGAATCTGTTTATTGGCTGGAGGAGTTCGTTATAGAGAACAAAATTTCATCAAACAAGGTGTTTCAACTGCTTTAATTACTTTAGTTGCAATATCTATATTAACCTTAGTTTTACCTAATTTTTTAACTTCAGAAAAAGGAGGAGAATTTTCGACAAGTCAATTAATTTTTGTGGCAATTATTTCGTTGATTTTATATGGCGGATTTATTTCTGTCCAAACCATTCGTCACCGCGATTATTTCTTACCACAAAGTAGCAAAGATAATGTAACATCAGAATTGCATGTTGAAAAACCAAATTTACTTACAACGATTTCGAGTTTGGTTTTATTATTAGTTGCTTTGTGTGCAGTTGTTTTGTTATCAAAAAAATTATCGCCAACCATCGAAACAATTGTGATGGATTTAGGCGCTCCAAAATCATTGGTGGGAATTATAATTGCCGGAGTTATCTTATTACCAGAAGGTTTAGCGGCATATAAAGCAGCAAAACAAGACCGTTTACAAACAAGTCTTAACTTGGCTTTAGGTTCTGCATTAGCTTCAATTGGATTAACGATTCCTGCGGTAGCAATTGTTTGTTATTTCACAGGATTAGAAGTTACATTAGGAATAGACGCAAAATCATCTATCTTATTAGTGTTATCCTTGTTCACCGTTTATTTATCATTAAATTCTGGTCGAACAAATATTCAGCAAGGAATTGTTTTATTAACACTTTTTGCCACATATTTATTTACTACAATAGTTCCTTAAAGAAAATTTAAAGACATAAAAAAAACGACTCAGAATTTTAATTTTGAGTCGTTTTTTTTATGTTATTTTTTTGGTAAAGAAACCATATTCGAATCTAATTTTTGATCTTTTTCTAAGAATATTTTTCCTCTCAAAATACTTTGAATTGTATTGATTAATTCTTTTTCGAAAGAATCTCTTAATTGAGATTGATGAAAAATCAACGAAACTTCTCGTGTTGGAACTGGCGACTCAAAGTTTTTGACAAATTTCTTATATTCTTGTGGTAAATCATCTGCAACCAAAGCAGGTAACAGAGTCATTCCGTAACCATCGTTCGCTAATTTAACCAACGCTTCAAAACTTCCTGAATCTAACTTAATCGGACGATTTTTCAGATTAGAAGTATCACATAAAGCCAACACATTATTTCTGAAACAATGTCCTTCTTGCAAGATTAATAAATCAGAAGTGTTTAAATCATCTTCATTGATTTTATCTTTGTCAGATAAGCGATGCCCGTTTGGTACATAAGCCACCAATGGTTCATAATAAAGAGGTTTTTCGATAATTTGATCTTCGAAAAGTGGCGAAACCACAATACCAAAATCCAACGAACCATCTTTTATTCCTTTTATAATTTTATCCGTTTGCAATTCTTTGATAATCAAATTTGATTTCGGATTATTTTTCTGAAATGTTTTATAAAATAATGGTACCAAAGAAGGTAAAACAGTAGGAATAACACCAATAATGAAATCACCTTCTAACAAACCTTTTTCTTCGTTTACCAAGTGTTTCATTCGGTTAGCTTCCATTAAAATTGTTTTTGCTTGCGCAACAATTTTCTCTCCAATTTGAGTGATTTTGATTGGATGCGATGTTCTATCGAAAATATCAATATTCAATTCTTTTTCCAATTTCTGAATCTGCATACTCAATGTTGGTTGAGTTACAAAGGATTTATCAGCAGCAATTGTAAAGTTCTTATGCTCAGCCACTGCCAGCACATATTGTAATTGTACTAATGTCATATATAAAAATTGATATCTATAAATTTTTGTGATAAAGATATACATTATTATATTATCAATCTATATCTTAAATCATAATTTAATCCATAAAAAAAGCTCGAATAAATTCGAGCTTATCATTAAATATAAATTTAATTATTTGTTTAATTGTTTCTGAATTTCAGCTGTCCAATCTTGTAATTTTTTAGCATCTTCTGGTTTCAATGTTTGAGTAAAACCTTGTAATTCTTTTTGAAAATCTACTGATTGTTTTGTCAATTCAGCTAATTTATTTGCATCACCAGCAGTTGCAGCTAATTTCATGTCAGCAGCCCATTTGTTGTATTTTCCAACAAATTCAGTAATTTTTGGATCAGAGAAAGTTGGTAAATCTTTTGCTACATCAGCAACTTTATCCATTGTCTCTTTACCAGCTTCTACTTGGTCTTCTACTGTATTTGCTACATTTTCTTGTGTGTTTTCTACTTTTGCATCTACTTTTTCTTTTTCAGATTTACAAGAAGATAAAGAAACTACACCTAATACTGCAGCAGCTAAAAATAATTTTTTCATTTTTAATTAGATTTTTAAAGTTAATATTATTGATTGTTCGAGTTAATCAAATCTAACGATTTATTTCTGTTAAATTTTTAATTTTCTTTCGAGAATTGGACTTCATATAAATTGGCATAATAACCTTTCTGAGCTAACAATTCGCTATGTGTACCTTGCTCAACAATCATTCCATTATCCATCACAATAATTTTATCTGCATTTTGAATCGTCGCTAAACGATGCGCAATGATGATAGAAGTTCTGCCTTGCGTTAGCTTATCAGTCGCTTTTTGTATTAATTCTTCCGATTCTGTATCAATAGAAGAAGTTGCCTCGTCCAACACCAAAATCTCTGGATTATAAATATATGCTCTCAAAAACGAAATCAATTGACGCTGACCTACAGAAAGTGTCGAACCACGCTCGCTTACCTCACTGTAATAGCCTTTTGGTAGTGACATGATAAAATTATCAATTCCAATAATTTTCGCTGCATTTTGGACTTCTTCCAACGAAATATCTTTATTACTTAAAACAATATTGTCATAAATCGTTGTATTAAACAAGAAAACATCCTGCAAAACAACCGCAACATGTTGACGTAAATTCTTCAATTCCATATCATGAATATTTACATCATCTATTTTAATTGTTCCAGAATCTATGTCATAAAAACGACTCAATAAATTAATTATAGTAGATTTTCCTGCACCTGTGGCACCTACAATTGCAATTTTTTCACCTGGTTTTGTCGAAAAAGAAATTCCTTTCAAAACCAAATTATTCGGAACATAAGAAAACTTCACATTTTCAAAATCGATTTTACCTTTTACATGATCCAATTTTATTGTTCCATTATCTGGCAAAGTTTGATCATCATCAATAATTTTGAACACACGATCTGCTCCTACCAAACCACGCTGAATGGTATTGAAACGTTCTGCAATTGCACGCATTGGCGCAGTTAACAACGTAACATATTGTGTAAAAGCAATCAAATCTCCGACAGAAACATCTCCATAAACAGCAGTTCTAAGACCTCCAAACCAAATCAAACTTCCTGTTGCTAAAGCCGAAATAATATCGACAACAGGAAACATTAATGAAAAATAGAAAACTGTTTTTAGATAGTTTTTCTTTAAATCATTATTAATCGAAACGAATTTGTCATATTCTGCTTGCTGACGATTAAAAACCTGAATAATATTCATTCCTGTTAATCGTTCTTGCACAAACGTATTCAGCTTCGCCACAATTGTACGTTCTTCTTGGTAAACATTTTTCAATGCTTTTTGGAATAATCGTGTAATAATCATCATCAATGGAAGAATCACAATCACAACCGTTGCTAAAACCCAATTCATCCAATACATCACAAAAACAATGAAAATGATTTTTAGTACATCGCCTAACATCACTAAAATTCCGTCATTGAAAACCTCGGCAATCGTTTCTATATCAGAAACTGAACGCGTTACCAAAACTCCATTTGGCGTTTTATCGAAGTAACCAAGCTTGAATTTGATCAAATGATTATACAAACGAACGCGCAACAAACGGATAACTCGTTGTGCAACAACATTCGCTAAATAAACCATAAAAAAAGACAAAATTCCTTCGAAAACTAACACCAAAGATAGTTTCACGATTTGCATTTGAAGCCCTGATAAATCTTTTGTCTGAATATAATCGTCGATGATATTTCCCGTTAAATACGGACGATAAACAGAAAAACACGCACTAAAAACCGCTACAAAAACCACCGACCAAAACATCACTTTGCTTTGTGCTCCGATTTGTAAAACACGTTTTAATCCATTAAAATCAAACGATGTATTCTCGTTATTTGAACTCATTTTTAAATAATTCTTTTGGATATTGAACATCTACCAAATATAATCCTTGCGCTGGTGCCGAAGCTCCTGCCGAAGAACGTTGTTTTTGTTCAATAATTTCTTCAAAATCGTGGATAGAAATTCTTCCTAATCCAACTTCAACCAATGTTCCAACAATTGCGCGCACCATATTTCGTAAAAAACGATCGGCAGTGATTTGAAAAACCAATTGTCCGTTTTCATTTTTGCGCCAAAAAGCCTCTCTCACATCACAAATATTTGTTTTCACATCGGTATGTAATTTAGCAAAACTTCCGAAATCTCCTTGCTTAATTAACAATTTTGCTGCTTCATTCATTTTTTCAATATCCAATTCTCGATTAAAAATCCAAGCACTATCAAACGCGAAAGGATCTTTGAAAGGTGAAATAAAATAATTGTAAGAACGTGAAATTGCATCAAAACGAGCATGCGCTTCATCATCCATCAAAAATAAACGATAAGCAGCGATGTCCTTTGGTAAAAAAGAATTTAACTTTTTGATTATATCAACCGATAATTCTTCTTCATAATCAAAATGAATAAACATCTTTTTCGCATGAACACCAGAATCTGTACGCCCTGCTCCGACAATCGAAATTTCTTTTCTTAAGATTTTAGACAATCTATCTTCAATAACTTCTTGAACCGAAATTTGATTGGGTTGAATTTGATAACCAAAATAATTTTTTCCGTTGTATGCTAATTCTAAAAAATATCGCAATTGTTGTAAATTTGAGCAACAAAAATACAACCTTTTGAAGAAAATTCTTTTACTTTCGGACACGCATTCTTATATCGACGATAGAATTTTGGAATATGCGCAACAAGCAGACGAAATTTGGCATGCTGGCGATATTGGCGATATTTCTGTAACCGATAAATTAGCTGAAATAAAACCTTTGCGTGCTGTTTATGGAAATATTGATGATAATAAAGCGCGCGCAGAATTTCCGCTCAACAACAGATTTACGTTAGAAGGTGTTGATGTTTGGATAACACATATTGGCGGTTATCCAGGGAAATATAATCCTACAATACGAAAAGAAATCACAGAAAATCCTCCAAAATTATTTATTTGTGGACATTCACACATTCTAAAAGTAATGCCTGATAAACAATTAGGGTTAATTCACATGAACCCTGGCGCAGTTGGTAAACACGGTTTTCAGAAAGTTCGTACAATGTTACGGTTTGAGTTGAATAAAGGAAAAATTGAAAATTTGGAAGTGATTGAATTTAAGAAATGATTTTCGAATCTCGCATTTCGAGATTCGAAGTTCGCATTTCGCTTTATTTCGCTAACTTGAATTCTTTCAGAATAGTAACAAACTTCGAATTAGTGATATATTCTCTAAATTCGTGCGAATCTTGTCCAGAAAAATCTGTTTCTTCTAAGAATGTATAATTTTTAGAAAGCTCATCATATAAATCTTTTTTGTAACCAAAATCTGTCGCAATCAAACTTCGAGATAAAACCCCAATCTTTCCTTTCCCTAATACATAATCCGTATTATTTATCGTGATATGCATGCGTTTTAACTGAGGTGTAAAGGTTTTTAATTGATTATTATCCAATGTGAAATCAACTTTTCCAATCGCAGGCGCCAACATAATGCTGTAAATTTTATTATTATTTTCTAACAAAGTTTCTGCATTCGTAAAATCGACATGATGCGCAGTTTCAGCACGTTTTATCTCACTTTCACGCAACGAAGGATTCACCAACGAGCTCAAAACAACCGATGCGCCACGACTATGCGAAATCAAATAAACGTCTTTGTTATGAATGACATTCAAAATTCTACGAAGCCCGAAAACACCCGCCATTTGGCTATTTGTCGTTGCACTTACCCAAACTTTTGCAGTACCAAAAAGACTCTCGTTCACCAATCCATCCCAATAAAAATTAATCACCTCATCATTCGAAGAATTAATATTCATATAAGTTTTGGCTTTATTGTAATTTTTCAGGCTAAACAAATAATCATTATCAATTCCATGCACAAAAATGATGACACGTTTCTTATTTTTAACTCTTTTTTCGATATTTTTTAAACGCAAACTTTCATAAGAAGTTAATTGATTTTGAAAGTTGTTTTCAGTCGCAATTTTCATCAACGAATAATCTCTACGACTTGCATTTCTAGGAGGTTTACCATACGATTTCAACCAATTATCTGGGTAAAAATTTCCGTTTTGATCCACAAAAGAACTTGTTGTATTCGGTTGAATAAAATTATTTGGATTCTGAGAAGTTGGCACATTATGTATTGCTGCACATGACGTTAAAAAACTAATCACGAAGATATAAAACAAGTTTTTCATATGATAAAAATTGGTATGCGAAGTAACTACAATTTTCTTTATTTCGCAATAGATTTTGCACCTTCAACCATAAGTTTAACAAGGTTTTAAGTGAAATATACGATCAAACAAATTCTAACCGAAAAAAAATCATCGTGGTTGAAATGACCCAACAAAACGATGGAAATATTATCAAGAATGGAACAGAGCGTTATTTTTTCATTACAGAATTGACAAAGAAATTTTGAGAGAATTAGTTCCAAAAGATTTAGAAATTGATGAAATAAATGATTCTGATTGGGTCTCAATTATCGCATTTACAATGGAAAAAATTCGACCTCGTTTTTTGCCTGCACTCTCTCCTACTTCTGATTTTGACGAAATTAATTTGAGAACATATCTCACAAAAAATGGAAAATCTGGTATTTATTTTTCATCGATTCGAGACCAGATTTAATGCATTATTCAGAAGGTGTGCAAGTTGTCGCTTGGAAAAGGATAAAGTTTAACAATTAAATTTTCTTTCTCAATAAATGTTGCATTCCATTGAACCATTCTCGTTGAGAACCATCATCTATATAACCAACTTTTAGATACAAATCATATGCTGATTTATTTTTGAAATTAACCGCTAAAACCAATTCATCAATTGTTGGAAAATTATCTTTTACAAAATCATCCATCAAACTCATCGAAATTTTTCCGTAACCTTTTCCTTGAAACTCAGGGTTTATTGATAAAGAACGCAACAACAACGAATTCGTATTATTCGTCATCTCCAATTTATCGTCACCATAGTCTAACACAAAAAAACCAATTGGTTCATCATCTAACAAAATTGTAATTGGTTTTGCATGTCCATCTGTGCGTAATTTCAAACGCTCAAAAGTCTCGCTAGGTAAGGCTGTAAAAGAAATTTGATCTTCTGGTAAATGATATAACAAAGCATTGTGATGTTTAATTTCTGTATGTTTGAGTTGAATTGTTGGCATAATCATTATTTTCAAATAAAAGTAATCAAAACATTCTAAATCCTATGTAAAAACAACAACCTTTATCTATTAAATTATAGTCAATTACTGCACAAAATTTAAACTCATTCTAACCAAAATAGTTTTTAAATTGTAGTAAATATCAGTCTAAATCTACAATTATGGATGATCAAAACAAGTTAAATATTCAAATAGGAACAAGTCAAAATACAGATGGTATCTATATAGAAATCACAGAAAATGGACCTTATATCTTGCACGGAAAGCCTAAAATTGTTCAGCAGTTTATCATTCCAAATCAGCAAGGAATTTCTGTCAATTACCAAGAAGGAGAAAAATTTGAAGCAAAAGATACAACTTATCTTTGCCGTTGTGGACAATCTTTTAATTAGTCTTTTTGTGATGGAACACATGCTTAGATGAGATTTCAAGATGGTTTACCAAAGCAACAAAAAGTAAAAGGATTTTTTTTTAATAAATGATATTAACATAAAACGCTCAAGAAAATCTTGAGCGTTCAATATAATAATGATGTTTATATTTTTTAATTATTAATTACACCAGAGCCTAAAAGTTCGTCTTCAACATACCAAGCACAGAATTGACCTTCTGTAATTGCAGATTGAGGGTTTTCAAATTCAACATACATTCCGTTTTCAGCTTTGTGTAAAATTGCTCTTTGCAAAGGTTGGCGGTAACGAATACGCGCCATCACTTCCATTGTTTCGTCGGTTTTCAAAGTTAAATCTTCGCGAACCCAATGTACTTCCTCTTCTTTTATAAACAATGCTTTCTTCAATAAACCTGAATGATCAGCGCCTTGACCTGTGTAAATAACATTAGTCTCTACATCTGTATCAATAATAAACAAAGGTTCTACTTTTCCTCCAACTCCCAATCCTTTTCGTTGACCGCGAGTGAAATAATGTGCGCCTTGATGTTTACCTACAATATCTCCGTCTTCTTGTTTGTATGAGAAACCTTTTGCTTCGAAATCTAATGCTTCATATTTATTTTCAAAAGTTGGAATTTCTCTTTTATATCCGTTCCAATCTTTGGCTATTTCTACAATTACACCTTCTTTTGGTTTTAATTGTTGTTGCAAAAATTCAGGTAAACTAACTTTTCCAATAAAACATAAACCTTGCGAATCTTTCTTATTCGCTGTAACCAAGCCTTGCTCTTGCGCAATTCTTCTTACTTCTGGTTTTTCTATATCTCCAATTGGGAATAATGCTTTGCTTAATTGATCTTGCGACAATTGACACAAGAAATACGATTGATCTTTATTGTTATCGTTACCTTTTAACAATTGAAAAATCTCTTTTCCATTTTCATCAATTGTAGAAGTTTTTCGTGCATAATGCCCTGTTGCTACATAATCTGCACCAAGTTCTAAAGCTGTTTTCAAAAACAAATCGAACTTAATTTCTCGGTTACACAACACATCAGGATTTGGTGTTCTTCCTTGCTCGTATTCATTGAACATATAATCTACAATACGTTCTTTGTACGAATCAGACATATCAATTACCTGAAAAGGAATATCTAATTTTTTAGCTACCAACAAAGCGTCTGCACTATCTTCTATCCATGGGCATTCATCTTCCAACGTTACCGATGCATCGTTCCAATTACGCATAAATAATCCGATCACATCATAGCCTTGCTCTTTTAGCAAATAGGCTGTAACACTTGAATCTACTCCTCCAGAAAGTCCTACGACAACTCTTTTCATCTTAAAAAATTTCAGTCTACAAAGTTATAAAATAATATTCGACGAATGAATATCATACATCAATCTATTTTTTGAATGATTTTGGCTGAAAAAATAAGATAAAAATAAGCGTACAAATTCCAGTTAAAAATGGATAATATAAGTTAGATAACACATCAACCGAAGAAACCTTTGTTGCACTTGAAATTGTATTTGCAGCTGCAACCGCTGCCAAAACTTGCGCACCATAAGGTAAGATTCCTTGTACAAAACACGAAACCGTATCCAAAATACTTGCCACACGTTTTCCCTCTAAATCATGATGATCAGAAATATCTTTTGCAATTTTACCACAAATCAAAATTGTAATCGTGTTATTTGCCAAACAAGCATTCGCCAAAGCTGTAAGCGACGCAATACTCATCTCAGCCTGACGTTTTGTTTTAATATTTTTGGTTAGATGATAAATGATAAAATCTAATCCACCATTCAAACGAATAATTCCAACAATTCCACCAATAATTAAACAAATAATACTCAACTCAAACATTCCTTTAAAACCTTCATTAATAGAAGAAACTAAGTCTAGTAAAGGAACACCAGAATAGAACAAACCAATTCCAAGAAACGAAAGAATTCCTACAATTAAAGCCCAAATCACATTAATTCCAGACATTGCTAGTCCAAAAACTAATAGATAAGGTAAGATTAAAATCAAGTCAAAATCTAACTGTTTTCCTTGAAAATTGGTTGTGTCAAAATGTTGAGAAAGTGAAAAATATATAATCGTCGAAACAATAGCTGCTGGAACTACTATTCGAAAATTAGTTTTAAATTTAGATTTCATGCTCACTTCTTGCGTACGTGTTGCAGCAATTGTTGTATCAGAAATAAATGATAAATTATCGCCAAACATCGCTCCACCAACTACTGCTCCTAACAAAATTGGCATAGAACCTGGAATCATTTTATCCATTTGCACTGCAATCGGCGCAACAGTTACAATTGTTCCAACCGATGTTCCCAAAGCCGTCGCAATAAAACAAGATAACAAAAAGAAACCTGCTACAATAAAGGAAGAAGGAAGATAATTCAAAAATAAATTCACTGTTGATTCTACAGCACCAATTGTAGATCCTAAACTTCCAAACGCTCCAGCGAGAAGAAAAATTAAAATCATCAACATAATGGTTTCTTCACCCGCATTCTTACAAAAAGCCTCGGCTTTCGTATGAAATGAAACCTTAGGGAATTGAACAAATGCAATTACTAATGCTAACATGAAAACAACCAATGCTGGAACAGAATAAAAATCGTTCAGATAAATAGATGCCGAAAAATAGACAAGTATGAAAATGATTAAAGGCAATAAAGCCCAAAAATTTCCTTTTTTTATGATCATATTACTAAAAATTCAGAAAAATATTCTGCAAATATCTATCGAAATTTTAAAACATGAAAATCAAATATTTATTGATTTATAAGTTTTTAGGACAGTAGAATAAAAAAAGGAACATCTTTCGAAAGATATTCCTTCATTTAGAAAAATTTTCTAAAAACTGTATTTTTATTTCGCAATTAATTTATTTGTTTGTGTAATTGCGCGCTCATTTTTTTCTTCAATCCAAGTTTTACCTTTTATTTTTCGCATCACATTATCGTATGTACGCATCAAAAATATGTTATAAATCGCTTCGGACAAATTTTTTGGTTTATGTGCCAACGAACGCAAACTCATCGAAAAACCTGGCGTCAAATATTTCATATAATGCCACCAACCTTCTGGCATATAAAGCATTTCTCCGTGTTTTAGGTCTGCAACCATCGGATTTATATTTTTCAGCGCTGGCCATTTATCAAAATCAGGATTATCAAAATCAATATCTTCTCTACAAATTACCGAATGCGGAATTTTGTACATGTATTTCGAATCCTTTGGCGGAACAATAATACAACGTTTTTTTCCTGCAAAATGGAAATGCAAAATATTCGCTAAATCGATATCATAATGCATAAAAACATTCGATCCTTCACCTCCAAAAAATAACATTGGCATCGATTTGAAAAGATTCAAACCCAAATCTGGCATTTTATAATCTTGTTGCAATTGCGGAACTTGACTCATCAAATTGTACAAAAATATACGCAAATCTGTCGGCTCACTTTGCAACAAATCTACATATTCAGACATTTTCATCTTTGCTACTGGTTCATTTACTTTCTTCGTATAATCAACCGGATCATTATTGTATAAAGGGACAACCTTGTTGCCTGCAACTTGTTTTATATACTCAAAATTCCACTTTTCGTACGCAGGCCAATCCTCTGTAATTCGCTCTACTACAACTGGTTTTTGAGGTTTAACGTAATATTTCTGAAAATCTTTTGCAGAAATACTTTCTACTCTTTCAACTTCTGTGAAATTAAAATTCATCTTTTATGTAAAATAAAGTGCAAATTTACTTAACTTTTTTGTTAAATCTGAAAGAAGCAATTATTAAACCAATCTTTTTTAAATATGATTTAATAATTATTTCTGATTTGATGATTTATTTAATATACATTGAACTTTACTATAACTGATGATAGAAAACACATCAATTCTTTCATTATCTTTACATTGAATTTTTAAAATCGATTCGTTGAACACAAAAAATCTATTTTTTTCCATTTTTTTTATTCTACTGAATACATTTTGTTGTGCACAGCAAATTTTTCCGTATTTGGAACTTCAAAATGAAGAAGATTTTGAAAAAATAGAAGCAATTTCTCTCGAAAATGACTATAATTTTCATCATTTATTGGGTAATTTGAGTCATAATTTTACTTTTCAGAACAATTCTTCGGAAGATATTTCGGCTAAATTTATTTATCCTTATCAAGCTTCTCAAAATGTGTACGAATTAAAAGCTTTTGTAAATGATAAAGTTTTCGAAATTCAATCCAAATCGATTGTAGATATTCGAAAAGAGTTAAAAAATATTGATGCTTCAACTATTTTTAAAAATCAACAAAACAATCAAGTTTTACAATTAGATTTAGGAAAAATTCCTGCACATGCTACACTAAAAATTAAGCTAAAAGTTTCGAAAATTGTTGAAGAAAATAATTTGAATTATCAAGTTTCGTTTTTAGAATTTATCGTGAAACGAACAGAATCTTTTACCCAAATTCATCGTTGGAACAATCAATTGAATGGTTTTCCGAAAAACATAAATTCAGATATTCATCTTTCGGGAAATTTTCCGATTTCAAAAATTGTTTCTGATTTAAAATTTTCAAAGGAAGATAATCGAAATTATGTTTCAAAAAATTCCGATAAAAAGATTCCAACTCTTCAATATGCTTATACAAAAAATGAACTACAAACCGGAATTGAAACGTTTACTGAAAATGGTTGCGATTATATTTTAGGAACAATTGAACCTGCAAATAATCCTTCTAAATATAATGCTCCACGAGAATTTTTGTTCGTTTTGGATGCTTCTGGTTCTATGATGAATCAACCAATTGAAACCACCAAAAAATTGATGTATCAACTTCTTCCAAATCTAAACGAAACAGATAAATTTAATGTGTTGGTTTATTCTACGAAAAATGAATTAATTTTTAATTCTTCTCAATTTCCAACGAAAGAAAACATCAATTTAGCTTTAGAAAAAATTAATTCTTTGAATGGAACTGGCGAAAAATTATTGGATGAAACAATCAAACAAATTCAGAAAAATCCTTTTGATAAAAATTATAAACGAATCATTACAATTATTTCTGATGGAGCGATGAATTTGAATGAAACTGTTTACAATTCACTCCGAAATTATGCAAAAGATACTCAATTTATAACATTAGGAATTGGAAAGGAATTGGACTATCATGCGATGAATTTCATAAGTTTAGCAACAGGAACGCTTCCGATTACGGTCAATGAACCAAGAGAATTGAATCAGAAAATAACACAATTTCTGCAAGCTGTTTTGAATTCTTCTATTTATCATCTTAAAGTTCAATCATCCCAAATCAACCTCAACGAAACGTTTCCGAAGAATTTCAATACGTATTTAGCTCAAAATTCTGTCAATTTTGTTTCACGCGATTGTAATCGTCGTTATCCAAAAAAAATAGAAATTATTGGTAATCAATCGAACCAAAATTTCACTCAAAATTTTGAAATCAAACAACCAAATCCAAGTGAATTTACCGAAGCAATTAAGTTTTATTGGGCAAAACAAAAAATTGATTATCTCTTAAAAGATGAGGAACGTTGCGGTGAAATGTGCAAAAAAGATGGACGATATCGAAAAGAAATTGAGAAAATTGGAACTGAATTTAACATTTCAACACCTTATAATTTATTGATCCAGAAAGGAAATATAGAAAATTACAACAATGATTATGATACAGATGGCGATGGCGTGATGGATATCGAAGATGAATGTCCGTATATAAAAGGAAATCGTTTTGGAAATGGTTGTCCAGAAAGCAATTTGAGTGATAAAAAGATTGGAAATTATGTTCAAGATTATTCAAATTATTTAATGGAAACCGTCGAATTTGATTTTGATAAAGCTGAAATCAGAGCTATTGATTATCCAAAATTGAATGAAGTTGTTGCAATTATGAAACGAAATCCATCACATCATTTTGTTATCGAAGGTCATACAGATGCGGTTGGAACAGAATCTTACAATATAGATTTATCACAACGAAGAGCAAACGCTGTGTTGAATTATTTGATAGAAAAAGGCTTAAATAAAAATCGATTTTCAATTTCCGCTAAAGGTTTTTCAGACTTGAAACACAAAGAATGCAATCCTGCTGCAAATTGTATTGACTGGAAAAATTTTGAAAATAGACGAGTTAGATTTAAGATAAAATAATTATTGTAACAAAAAAAGACCAAGCTTTCACTTAGTCTTTTGTATCTTATAATAATTAACAGCTTAAGAAATTCTTTCAATCAAAGCCATGTAGAATCCATCATAATTAGTTTGAGATGGATAATGCATTTTATCTGAAACCATTTTATAATTTGGATTATTCTTCAAGAATTTTTCTACTTGCTGCTCATTTTCTTGTGGTAAAATAGAACAAGTTGCATAAACCATCATTCCACCAACTTTAATGATTTTAGAATAATCAGCTAATATTTTTTCTTGTGTTGCTAATATTTCGTCAATAAATTCTGGTCTTAATTTCCATTTTGCATCAGGATTACGTTTCAAAACTCCCATTCCAGAACAAGGTGCATCAATCAATAAGCGATCAGCAGAATTCTCCATACGCTTGATTGTTTTTGCTTCAATCACCTTTGTTTGTACATTCTGAACATTGTTACGTTTTGCACGACGTTTCAATTCTTTCAATTTCCAATCGTACAAATCCATTGCAATAATTTGCCCTTTGTTTTCCATCAAAGCAGCTAAATGCAATGTTTTTCCTCCGGCACCAGCACAAGCATCTACCACACGCATTCCTGGCTGAACACGTAAATAAGGCGCAATCAATTGCGATCCTGCGTCTTGAACTTCAAACCAACCATTCTGAAATTCATCTGTACGGAAAATATTTGTTTTCTCTTCAAGCTCTAAAGCATCTTGATATTTCGATAAAACTTTCGTTTTTATTCTACGCTCCTTCAACGCTTTTTGTAATGTTTTACGGTCTGTTTTCAAGGAATTCACACGTAAAACTGTTGGTGCTTGCGAGTTCATTGCATGCACTTCATCTAACCAACGATTTCCCAACGACTTCTCTCCTAACTCGAACATCCAATCTGGATACGATTCTGCAACCGCAATATTTTTAGACGAATTGTGATGTCTTTTCAAGACTTCTTTTGGATAGATTTTTTGAAATTCTTCCCATTTTGGTAACGTTTGCTCTGGATCTAAAGCAAACCAAGTTCCAACAAACTCCCAAATTGTATCAGGAGAAAGCGGACGGCTCATTGCCCCTTCAACCAAACGTTTCCAACGAACTAAATCGTAAACCGTTTCGGCAATAAAAGCACGATCGCGCGCTCCCCATTGCTTATTCGATTTCAATGTTCGCTCAACTTCTTTATCTGCATATTTTCCTTCGAAGAAAATTTGTTGCAATGTGTCGGTAATTCCGACAAATAAATTTTTATATGGTAAAATCTTCATAACTCGGTGCAAATTTACAAAGACTTAAATGATTAGCGTAATTAATTTATAAGATTATACAACTTCAAAAAGATCTTTTATCTTTTGAGGAACCTCAACCACTTTATTTTGCTGATAATCGAAGGTCACAATTCCTGTTTTCGCTTTTGCAATTAATTTATCTTTTGTAGAAATTTTATAGATTACATCAAAACTAACACGCGAAAAATCTTGCACACCAATCTCAATCAACAATTCATCGCCATAAAAAGCTTGATTTTTATACTCAATCGCAACATCACCCATAATCACGCTTACACCTCCAAAATCTAATTCCGAATAGCCATAATGTTGAAAAAACTGAATTCGCGATTCATGTATAATGGACAATACTTTATCGTTTGCCAAATGATTTCCATAATTGAGATCAGTTATGCGTACTGGTATTATTGTTGAAAATAAAAATTTGTCTAAAAAATCTAATTTTATACGAGCCATTTTGTAGATATCTTTGCTCAAAGATAAGAAAGTTGTATAAAAAAAAAACGGGTTTAAGCTCCTCAGCTTAAACCCAATTGATTTTAAAAAAAACTTACACTAGTAAGTATAAATTTAACATTAAAAAAAATCAATCTTACTCTCTACTACCTATGGTCAAATTTAGAAATAATTTAATAAATACCAAAACTTTTTAGAAATTTTTTATTATTCTTTTTTATTTAAAATAAGACTGATATAAAAAACTCTAAATATTTAGATTATTATATAAAAAAATACTCTATTAAATACGACCTATATAAATAAAACATGCTATTTTTTATATTTGTGAAAAATAGTAATTTGCAAGGCCAAACTTTTAACATGAATTTGATTCAATACATTCATCAACATCTTAATTCTATTTCAGAAAAATCAATCAACAATACAGTAAATTGTTTGAATGAAGATAATACCATACCCTTTATTGCAAGATATAGAAAAGAGGTCACAGGAAATCTTGATGAAGTTCAAATTTCTGCTATAAAAAAACTGCAAAATCAATACAATGAAATTGTTTCTCGAAAAGAATTTATTTTAAAAACATTGGAAGAGCAGAATCAATTGAGTAACGAATTACAACAACGTATTCAGAAAAGTTTTGATTTGGTTCAATTAGAAGATTTATATCTTCCTTATAAAAAGAAGAAAAAAACACGTGCAACCATTGCAAAAGAAAAAGGTTTAGAGCCTTTGGCAAAAATCATCATGAAGCAAAATAATATTCCTGATTTGGATGATTTAGCAAAAAAATATCTAAATGAAGATGTGATAAGTATCGAAGATGCTTTTGCAGGTGTGCAAGATATTATTGCAGAATGGATAAATGAAAATGAATATGTACGTCATCGATTGCGAGATATTTTCAGAAAATCTGCTTTGATTGAAAGTAAACTAGTAAAATCTAAAATAGATGATGAAGATTCGGCTAAATACTCGAACTATTTTGAATACGAAGAATTATTGAAAAAAATTGCTTCTCACCGATTATTGGCTATTTTACGCGGCGAAAATGAAGGTTTTTTGAAAGTAAATGTATCAATTGATAAAAAAGAAGCCTTCAAATTTTTAGAATACACTTTAATCAAATCTATTCAACCAGAAGTTTCTTGGGTTATTGAGGAAGCGATAAAAGATGCTTACAAACGACTTTTAGCTCCTTCAATCTCAAATGAAGTGTTGAAAGAAGCAAAACAAAAAGCAGATGAAACATCAATAAATGTTTTTTCGAAAAACTTAAATCAATTGCTTTTGGCGCCACCTCTGGGAGAAAAACGAATTTTAGCGATAGATCCTGGTTACAAATCGGGTTGTAAAGTGGTTGTATTAGATGAGCAAGGTGATTTGTTGCACAACGAAAACATCTATCCGCATGCGCCTCAAAATGAAAAAACACAAGCCATCAAAAAACTAAAATCGCTTATCAATGCTTATAATATCGATGCAATTTCGATAGGAAATGGAACAGCTTCTCGCGAGACTGAAAATTTGGTTCAGAATATTGCATTTGATCGTCCACTAAAAGTTTTTGTTGTAAATGAAGCTGGTGCTTCGGTTTATTCGGCTTCTAAAATTGCGCGCGACGAATTTCCGGATAAAGATGTTACCGTTCGCGGTGCTGTTTCTATAGGCCGCCGTTTACAAGATCCTTTGGCAGAATTAGTAAAAATAGAGCCAAAATCGATTGGAGTTGGTCAGTATCAACATGATGTCGATCAAACTTTATTGAAAAATGAGTTGGATGATGTTGTTTCTTTCTGTGTAAACAAAGTTGGTGTAAATCTGAACACAGCAAGCAAACATTTACTAAATTATGTTGCAGGAATTGGTGAAAAAATGGCTGAAAATATTGTAGAATATCGAAGCGAAAATGGTGCATTTAATTCGAGAAAAGAGTTACTAAAAGTTCCTCGTTTGGGTGAAAAAGCATTCTTACAAGCTTCTGCTTTTTTACGAATTCCAAATGCAAAAAATCCGTTAGATAATTCTGCTGTTCACCCAGAATCGTATGCTCTTGTAGAGAAAATGGCGAAAGATTTGAAAGTTGATTTGAAAGATTTGATTCAAAATAAAGAATTGATTAATCAACTTGATTTAACCAAATATATTACCGAAAAAGTAGGTTTACCAACTTTAGAAGATATTAAAAAAGAACTTGAAAAACCTGGTTTAGATCCGCGTTCTACTGCAAAAGTTTTTAGTTTTGATCAACGATTAAAGAAATTCGAAGATTTGCAATTGGGCATGAAAGTTCCTGGAATTATTAATAATATTACCAATTTTGGCTGTTTTGTAGATATAGGAATCAAAGAAAATGGTTTGATTCATATTTCTAAAATTTCGAATGAATTTATTTCAGATGTAAATTCAAAAGTGCATTTGAGTCAACAAATTGAAGTAACCGTAATTGGAATTGATACAGAAAAACGTAAAATTCAATTGTCTTTGATTGATTAAGGAAAATAATTTCAAAATTAAAAGGCAATCTAACGAAAGATTGCCTTTTTGATTTTATTATTTTCTGAGCAGAAATTAATCCTCAAATTTTACTTTATATTGTTTATCAAACTCTTTTTTCTGCGCATCAGTCATTTTACTACGCATATATTTTATTGTAAATCCACCAATCATTTTATCACCTTTATAATACATCCAATCTGATAATTTAGTTGGATCTATCACAATTGTATCATTGTGTTTAACCAATTTTGTGTATTGAGGTACGTTGTCCACAATTCCTTTTAATTGATCGTTGTCCGAATATACATCACGAATCCAAATATGCTCTTTTTGTGTCGCATTCGGAATATCATACATTTGTTTGACAATAAAATTAGTTGTCGTTGTATCTTTCATCGACAACGCCAATTTGAAATCATCAAACGTTTGTTGCGCTTCCTTCCCAATACTATCCAAATCTTTTTGTTCTTGCTTTTGCTTATCCAAACCTTTATAAGCTTCTACTCCAGCATTTTCTTTGTTACCACAAGAAAATAATAAAACCGAAAAAGCTATTGCGAATAATGTATATTTCATAATTGTATTTCTTTGATTGTTGTCCTATAAAGTTACATAAATTTATTCAAAATAAGATAAATTCAACTCTTTTGGTGTTGGCTGAATCCATTTTTGATGACCAAAATAACTCCAAGTTGTATAAGCTAAATTGTAATTTGGATTTGTAAATTGATAATAATCGCTACCATTGACAGAAACTTTTGCATCCACAAAAACTTTGACATCTTTCACACCATTTTTCGCATAATCATATTTTACATAACGTGCAAATTGCCACATCATATCTGGGCTAACCGCCATTTTTGACATTTGTTTAAAGGTTAGATATTTAGTCAAATCTACTTTCTCGCGTTTCAAGAATTTACCTTTTTTCTGTGGATCTGGTTTCGAAACATATACCACAACTTCACCCGCTTTATTACGCAACATCATTCGCCAAGCCATGCGATGACCTTCCTCTGTCCAAAAAACATTTCCGGGAATAAAGTAATGGCGAACAGGTAAATATATTTGCCAAACTACGTAGAAAAACATCAAATAAGAGAACATGACACGACGAGTTGTCAATAAATTATCATCATCTGAACGATCCATCATAAATGATTTTTTAGGAAAAATAACTTCCTGAATTTTTACTGGATCATAAAAGAAAATTAACATTCCCAAAGCAAAGAAAGGAAATATCCCAATCCCGAAAACTGCTGAATTGAAAATATGAAAGGCTACAGCACATTTGAAAGCAATTCCGCGCGTTCTATTCATCAACATTGCAGGAATAATCAATAAATCGAAAAAGAATCCGCCCCAAGCAAACACTTGTGCAAACTCTAAACTACTTACAACTTTTCCTAAACCAACAAGATTATATTTTGTCGTCAATAAATCGCCATATTCGTGAAATTTCATTTGTAAAAAAACACCGTTAAACCAATCTGGATAAATCTTCGCGAAAGCAGCAAAAGTGTATACAATCAATAACTGAATAATGAATAAAGTTGGCACCCAATTGCGCATAGTTAGACGTTTTATTTTCGGGAAAATCAAACTATCAATCGAAAAGAAATGATGCGCAGGAATTATTGTCATCATCCAAGAAACTAGCATAAACAGATAATAATGGTTGTTGTAACTTGTTTTTTGCATGAAATACGTCAACGACCATAAGATCGAAAATACGATAATCGAAAATCGGTAAGCAAATCCAAACACGATAAACCAGCCTAAAATTCCCATGAGCACGTACAAATAAATCATATTTTGTCCCAAGAAAACATTTGTCCACTCGAATCCGATGAACGAAAATGTAATGTGCGGTTCAACAAAATTTGTTTGTACCCAACCTGTAAAAATGGCTCCCCAACATTCTGCAACAATTAATAAACCAAAGATTATTCGGAAAATTACAAGTGGAGAATTATCAACTTTTCGGAATAAATATTCGCTAAACATGATTGATTGTTAATTTTGGCTAATTTAAAAATAACCTTTAGAGTTTAGCTACTTTTAGCGTATATTTATTGTATGAAAACGAGGAAAATTATTTTGTTTGATGGAATTTGCAATTTATGCAATCAATCTGTTCAGTTTGTGATTGAACATGACAAAAAAAATCAATTTCAGTTTGCTTCATTACAATCTGATTTTGGACAAAATTTCTTGAAAGAAAATAATCTGGATGCGACAAAATTTGATTCTATCGTTTTTATTGAAGATGATAAATTTTATACCAAATCATCTGCAGCACTTAAAATTTCGAAATATTTGGACGGAATAACTTCGTGGTTGACTATTTTTATGATTGTTCCAAAACCTTTACGCGATGTGGTTTATAGTTTTATTGCGAAAAATCGTTATCGTTGGTTTGGAAAACAAGAAAGTTGCTGGCTTCCTAGTCCAGAATTGAAGGCGAAGTTTTTAGATTAAATTTTAAAGCTTTAACAAATAAAGCCAGTATTTTTTATCAAAAATTGGTTTTGTTCTTTGTTCATTACAAACCCTAAATCTTCATAAAGATGTCGAGCTGAATTCATAAATTCTGATGTATGAAGTGCGATAATTTTTTCATCTGATTCTTTTGCAAATAAAATACAAATTTTTATTAATTCTCTACCTATTCCTTTTCCTAAAAAATTAGGATGGACTCCAACCATTCTCAATTAAGTCCAATCTTTTTCGAATATTTCGGTAGGATTTCCTTTCGAAACTAAAAAAGCCATACCAATAATCTGATTATCGAATTCGCAAACAAAACAAGTAGATTTGGAAAGTAAATCTCTATACGATTGTTATGCACTTAAAAAAGAGTACATCTTATTCCAATTCAAAAGGTTTAAAACATGTTCGAATTGTTGATAAGAATCTATCCCAAGAGTACGAAGATTTTCAACATCAGATAATGATGCTTCTCTATAAGTTAAAACCATATATATTTCTACTGACTTCTATATTTCTCTATAGCAGCTTTTATTTTTTCGCGACGGTTTGATGGTGATGGATGCGTACTCTGAAATTCTGGAACTTGGCTTCCTCCCGAAGCTTCTTCCAAAATATCCATTACACCAATCAATGCTTCTGGATTATATCCTGCCTGAATCATAAATCGAACGCCCAAATCATCCGACTCCAATTCATCATCACGACCATATTTCATATTTACCATATTCGCCACAACTTGTGCATAATAAGCCGAATTTGCATCTCCTGCTGCAACGCCAGCCGCACCTGCAATTCCTTGAGAAAGCTCTTGTTTAGACATTTGTTCAGCACTATGACGTGCTATAACGTGACCAACTTCGTGTCCCAAAACGCCAGCCAATTGATCTTCATTTTGCAAACGAGTCAATAAGGCTTCGGTAATAAAAATTGGTCCACCAGGCAAAGCAAAAGCATTTACAGTTCGATTATCTGCTAACACATAAAACTGAAATGGATAATTCGTTTTATGCGCATCACTATTATTGACCACTTTCGCACCTACTCGTTTTACAAGTTCTTGGTATTGGGCATTGCGAGATAGTCCACCAAACTCTTGAGCCATTTGCGGAGCCGAATTAATTCCCATCGCTATTTCATCATCTTTGGTTAATGAAATATATTGCTTTTCGCCTGTAATTTCATTGACTTCAGAAGAAGAAAAATATTTTATAACAGAAAAAATAACAATTGCTGTCGCAATTATTAATTTTATCGACGTTCCGCCCTTTTGCATATCAGTGTAAGGTGTTAATTATTTTTTGTGCCTTTTCTTTAAAATCTCCAAAACATCTTTCAATTCAAAACCACGTGCATGTAAAGCCATTAGGTAATAAAAGAAAACATCTGCCGATTCTTCCAAAAAGTTTTCGTCGTTATCTTGTTCCGAAGCAATAACCATTTCTACAGCTTCTTCTCCCATTTTTTTAGCGATTTGCGAATTACCTTTTTTATGAACACGTTTCATTTTAGATTTTTTCGCATCCTCTAATTTCGCCTCTTCCATCATTATTTCCAATTTCTTTAAGAATGGAAATTTTTTCTCTTCTTTGACTTCAGAAGTATTTTCATTAAGTTCCATAAAATCGTTTGTTTTCATAGATTTTTTTAAACGTAGAATAAATTTAAGAAATTCTACCGAATTATTTATCTCAATTCTATTGCCAATATTACTATTTTTTGAAAAAAAAGAAAGATTTTATTCACATTTATTTCTAAAAAAATAAAATTCTAATCTATTCATTCAATTAATTTTTAACATTGTTATTCACTTTTATTTTAAGATAAAAAAACGTATTTTTACGCGAAAATAAACATAGCGCAAACACAATGAACACAAACGATTTTTCCATTAGACATATTGGAAACAATGCGCAGCAAGCAGCTGAAATGCTTTCTGTAATTGGGAAAGATTCTATTGATTCTTTAATTGAGGCAACAGTTCCTCAGAACATTCGATTGAAAAATGCTTTAGATTTACCAGAAGCTTTATCAGAATTTGAAGCTATTAATCATTTAGCTGAAATCGCTTCAAAAAATAAAAAAGTAAAAAATTATCTTGGATATGGATATTATGGTACAATTTTACCAGCGCCAATTCAACGTAATGTATTAGAAAATGCTGGTTGGTACACAGCTTATACACCATACCAAGCGGAAATTGCGCAAGGACGTTTAGAAGCTTTATTAAATTTCCAAACTGTTATTTCTGATTTAACAGGTTTACCTATTGCAAATGCCTCTCTATTAGACGAAGGTACTGCATGTGGTGAAGCAATGCACATGTTATTTGAATCTCGTTCTCGTGATCAAAAGAAAAACAATGTCAACAAATTTTTTGTAGCAGATAATTTATTCCCTCAATCTGTAGCGGTTTTAGAAACTAAAGCACATGGTTTAGGAATTGAATTAGTTGTTGGAAACTTTGAAACAACTGAATTAACAGAAGAATTCTTCGGAGCGATTGTACAATACATCGGGAAAGGAGGACAAATCAATAATTATAGATCATTTGTAGAAAAAGCAAATGCAGTTAATGTAAAAGTTGCTGTTGCAACAGATTTATTAGCTTTAACATTATTAACACCTCCAGGTGAATGGGGAGCTGATATCGCAATTGGTACTTCTCAACGTTTTGGTGTTCCTATGGGATACGGTGGACCGCACGCAGCTTTCTTATCTTGTACAGAAGAATACAAACGTGTAATTCCAGGGCGTATTATTGGAGTTTCTCAAGATCGTTTAGGAAACTATGCATTACGTATGGCTTTACAAACACGTGAGCAACACATCAAACGTGAAAAAGCGACTTCTAATATTTGTACTGCACAAGTATTGTTAGCGGTTATGGCTTCTTTCTACGCGGTTTACCACGGAAAAGACGGTTTACAATATATCGCTGATCAAATTCATACTAAAGCAGCTGTTTTACACGGAGGTTTAGAGCATTTAGGATTTAAATTAGTAAATACTAATTTCTTCGATACAATTCAAATTGAAGTTGAAAACTCAGACGAAATTGTAAAGATTTTTGCAGAAGAAGAAATTAATGTAAATGGATTCGAGAACGGAAAAATTTCAATCACAATTGATGAAATGACTTCTGAAGAAGATATTTTCGAAATTTTAAGTGTTTTTGCTACAATTAAAAATACAGAAGATGGTTTCGAATTTGAAGTAGATGACTCTTATTTACCTCAAGATTTAATCAGAACTTCTGATTTCTTAACACACGAAAACTTCAATTTATATCATACAGAAACAGAATTAATGCGTTACATCAAACGTTTAGAGCGTAAAGATTTGGCTCTTAACCAATCGATGATTGCATTAGGTTCTTGTACAATGAAATTGAATGCTGCAACAGAATTATTGCACATGTCTTGGGAAAGAATGGGGAATGTTCACCCTTTCACTCCAAAAGATCAAGTAGAAGGTTACCAAACATTAATCCAAAACTTAGAAGATTATTTAGCTGTAATCACAGGTTTTGATGCTACTTCTTTACAACCAAATTCTGGTGCACAAGGAGAATATGCAGGATTGATGGTTATTCGTTCTTACTTTGAGGCAAAAGGAGAAGGACACAGAAATGTAGCGTTGATTCCACAATCTGCTCACGGAACTAACCCTGCTTCTGCTGCAATGGCTGGAATGCAAGTTGTTGTTGTGAAAAACTTAGAATCTGGTGAAACAGATTTAGTTGATTTGAAAGAAAAATGTGAAAAACACAAAGATAACTTAGCTGCATTGATGATTACTTATCCATCAACTTATGGCGCTTTTGATAGCAATATCGAAGAAGTTACTGAAATGATTCACGCATACGGAGGTCAAGTTTATATGGACGGTGCAAACATGAATGCGCAAGTTGGATTAACTTCTCCAGGAAATATTGGTGCAGACGTTTGTCACTTAAACTTACACAAAACATTCGCTATTCCTCACGGAGGTGGAGGACCTGGTGTAGGACCAATTTGTGTAAAAGCACATTTAGCTCCTTTCTTAGGATCTTCTCCATTAATCGAAACTGGAGGAAAAGAAGCGACAAATACATTTGCTGCAGCTCCTTATGGTTCTGCATTCATTTTACCTATTTCTTACTCTTACATTTTAATGTTAGGTGCAGAAGGTTTATTGAAAGCGACACAAGGTGCAATCTTGAATGCTAATTACATGAAAACTCGTTTAGAGAAACATTTTGATATCTTATATACAAATGGAAACAATGTAGTTGCGCACGAATTTATCTTAGATTGTCGTCCATTCAAAAAAGCAGGAATTGAAGTAACTGATATTGCAAAACGTTTGATTGATTACGGATTCCACGCACCAACAGTATCTTTCCCAGTTGCTGGAACATTGATGGTTGAGCCAACAGAATCTGAGAATAAAGCAGAATTAGATCGTTTTTGTGATGCATTAATTTCCATTCGTCAAGAAATCGACGAAGTTGCAAACGGAGATTATCCAGTTGACAACAATGTATTACACAACGCGCCTCACCCAATTCACTTGATTACAGCAGACGAGTGGGAATATCCTTACTCTCGTTCTAAAGCTGCATATCCAGCAGAATGGGTTCGCGAACGTAAATTCTTTGCATCTGTTTCTCGTATTGATGATGCTTACGGAGATCGTAACTTAATCTGTACGTGTGCTCCTATCGAAGCCTATATGGATTAATTATTCTAGAAAGAATATATTTTTAAATACAAATCGCTCTGAGAAATCGGAGCGATTTTTTTTATTGAAATAATTTAAATGTTTAAAATGTTTGTATTTCTTAATTTTTTTTTAAAATTCATTCTAACTAAACTTTTAATATTAAAACATTTATGAAAAATTATGCTGCCGAGTTTTTCGGTACTTTTTGGTTAGTTTTCGGAGGTTGTGGTAGTGCAATCTTTGCAGCTGGTATTCCCGAATTAGGAATTGGTTACGCTGGTGTTGCATTAGCATTTGGTCTTACTGTATTAACAATGGCTTATGCAGTTGGTCATATTTCTGGAGGACATTTCAACCCTGCTGTCTCTTTCGGATTATTTGCTGGAGGACGATTTGATGGAAAACAACTTATTCCTTATATTATTTCACAAGTACTCGGAGCAATTGCTGCAGCTGGTGTATTATACTTAATCTCATCTGGAAACTCAGATTTTGCAATTGACAATACCAAAGCTGGTGCATTCGCTTCCAATGGATATGGAGCCTTTTCTCCACATGGTTATAGCATGTTATCTGCTTTTCTAATTGAATTTGTCTTAACAGCCTTCTTCTTAATTGTTATTTTAGGTGCTACAGATAAATTTGCAAACGGAAAATTTGCTGGAATTGCAATTGGTTTGGCTTTAACATTAATTCATTTAATTTCTATTCCAATCACTAACACATCTGTAAATCCTGCCCGTTCTACATCACAAGCTATTTTTGTAGGCGGCGAACCTTTAACGCAATTATGGTTATTCTGGGTAGCACCAATCGCTGGAGCAATTGTAGGTGGATTAATTTATAAATTATTATTACAAAAAGACGAAAGTCAAGCATAAACTAAAAGCTCCGAATGGAGCTTTTTTTATTTTATTAACTGATATTCAGGATAAAATTCATTAAGTATTTCTTCTTCTTTATTCGGTAAAAAATAACAGGTTACATAAAAAAGTAAAAAGATAAAACTAAATATAATCGAAAATACAATATTTAAAATAATTTGGTTATTATCAAGATGAATCAAAACCTGCAAACTTAGATTAAACAAAGAAAATGCAAACGAGATGATATAAAGATTTTTAAAAATAAGCTCTTGTAAAATCAGTTTTCTATTTTTCACACTTAATTTTTGACGATATTTTTTTTGTAACCTTATATATCGATAAATAAATAATCCAAAAAATAAAACAATCGTACTTAAAATAGCAATTTTACTATATTTAAAAGCTATCAAATTAAACAATAATATTCCACTCATAACAAAAATAAAATACTGAAAAGTAAGTAAATGACTTTTCATCACTTTCCAAATTAAATTATTGTATTTTTTTTGAAGCGCAAACCTTCTTTTATCTACAATTTCAGAAAAACCAAATATTCCAAACTTCTTAAATTCATTTTGTAAAGCATCTTCAAAAGTTATAGTTTCATTTGTTTCCCATTGTTCTTCAATTCCACAAGCCAAATGATCGGCTAATTCCAATTGCAAATCATAATACTCAACATAATGCTGACGCGTAAAATCGATTAATTTTTGAACTTCAAAAGCAGAAATTTTTCTCATGATTAAATCAATTTAGGGTTCAATAATTTTTGGATTTGTAGCATTGTTTCTGTTAACAATTGAATTCTTTTTACAGATTCTTTAGTTCCAAACTCAGTCAACTTATAATATTTTCTTATTCGACCTTCTACTCGCTCAGCTTCCACTTCAATTATATTCTCAGCTTCCAGCTTATGTAAAATAGGATACAATGCACCCTCTTTTAACTCAAATTCATCTTGCGTTAAAATTCTAATTTTTTGAATGATTTCATAACCATACATTCTTTTATGATCTTGTAATAGTTTTAAAATAATCGGTTGCAGAGTTCCTTTATAAAATTGAACATCTTTCATATACCTAAGTTTCTTATGTAAGTTAAGATAAATAATTCAATTAAAAACACTTTAACTAAAATTTATTTCAAAAACTCATCTGTAAAATGTTGAGTTTTTATATCGGAAGAAAATTTTGTTTGATTATAATCCGATGATTTATTTTTTGGAATCGAAAGTGAATTCCATTCATTGTCCTTTATTAATTTTCCTATAAAAACAATTTGACCAACATGATACGGATGATGCGCCAATTGACGATTAATCGCTTCTATTACTGAATGTTCTTCATTTCGGATATAAATAATTTGCTGTAAATCTTCGTCGGTTTTGATTTGTGCTAAAGCATCAAACAAACACTTCCAACCTTTCTCCCATTTATCTAAAAGTTGTTCTTTAGTTTTGATTGTATCTTCAAATTCTTCATCACGATTTCGCCGCTCTTTTTCACCATCTGTTGTCAAAAAATCAGTCCAACGCGACAACATATTTCCTGAAAGATGATTCACGATAATCGCAATGCTATTTGAGTTTTCATTGTATTGCCAAAACAATTCTTCATCCGTTAATTGCGAAAATGTTTTTTCACCCAAATGTTTATAATACTGGAATTGTTTGATAATCCCGTTTACTAAATTATTTTCCATATTCTGTTAATTAGTTCCTTGCAAATTTTTGTGATTATGCTTGCGTTTATAATGCGTTTCCTTAAATTTATTTTTATCCGTTGTCACTATTGAGATATTTCCATCAATCTCCATCATCGCCAATTTCACATCTTTAATGTGTTCCACCCCATGTTCGCGCATTGCTTCATTCAATTCTTCCGAATTAATTCCCAATTTGCTCAACATTGTAAAATCAGCTTTTCCATTACGGATTAAAATTTCAGATTTTTGTTCAATTAAGTTTCCTAAAAATTTATTTTTCAACATTATTTTTTTAACAATAAAATTTAAAAGAAACAATACAAAAGCTGCTATCAATCCTCCTTGCAAACTCGAATCTGAACCAACCATTGCATTTTGTACAGCGTTACTAATTAATAAAATTAAGATTACATCGGCCGTATTTAATTGGGATAATTGCTGTTTACCAAAAATTCTAAGTGCAATTAACATAAAAAAATACACCGAAATACAGCGCAAAACAATTTCTAAATAACCTTCCATACATTTATTTTAAGTAAATAAAAGGTACTAAAAAATCCGTTCTGAAATTGGAACGGATTTAAGAATTTATTTTGATTTTCTAAGAATATAAATTCTGGAAACTCTTAAAATTAAATAGATAATTGCGAGATAAAACTTTTTCTCATAAAACAATTCAAGACCTCTTATTGGGAAAAATTTTTCTGATAAAAACGCTAACAATAAAATTACAATAACTGCAATACTAACAATATTAATTGCTTTATCCATTAGTTGTTATATTTTGGTTGAATATTTTTCTTCATCATTTCGTATAAAGAATGTCCAATTCCTTGTGTAATCTCTGACAGATTTTCGAAATTAATCACCGAAACTTCATCGTTTTTTTGATGATAATGATGTTGATTCTCCATGTTTACAGAAGAAAGCGCATGCGATACCACTTTATGATTCACAAAATTTACATTATCCGAACGATAAAATAATTGTTGCTGCAAATAAGGGTCGTTTTCAACTTTGAATGTTTTAGTAGAATTATTATTCATCAAATTCATCAAATCCGAACGATCGCTACCCGTCATATATACTTTTCCTTCACCGAAAGCAGAAACAGTTCCAATCATTTCTAAATTCAACATCACTTTCATATTTGGTAAATAAGACTGAAAATCTGTGTTTTCTACCAACATTTTAGAGCCAATTAATCCAATTTCTTCAGCATCAAAAGCCATAAACATCATAGTTTGCTTAACTTTTTTGTTTTTGAAATAATCAGACAAAGCCATTACAGCCGAAGTTCCACTTGCATTATCATCTGCTCCATTAAAAATTTTATCCTCACCTTTGTCATCTGTTCCAACATGATCAAAATGCGCACCTACAGCGTAAATATCAGACGATTTACCTTCTTTAATTCCGCAAACATTTTGTCCTGTTTTGCCTTTATATTCAAATTCGATTAAATATGAATCACCAACACAAGGTTTTAATTTATTTTGTTTGAATTTTTCAGCAATCAATTCAGCAGCCAATCGATTTTCGGGCGTTCCAAATTTTCGACCCTGCATAGCATCAGAGGCTAATTCTTCGACATATTTCTTTTGATTTTCTTTAGAATACTGCGCGTTTGCTTGATTGAAAGCAAGTAATCCAATTGCAAGTAAAGTATATTTTTTCATTTTTATATGTGTGATTAATTTGACGGAAGATACGAAAAATTAACTTTTCTTCTCAAACATCAATTCTTTTACTTTTTCTTTGTCTTCTTTTTCATTCTTTAGGTCGAACATTGTTCCGAAAATACGATCCCAAAACGTATTGGAAACGCCAAAACCTAATTCTTCGTCTTTATAATGATGCAAATGATGATTGCGCCAAAGAGGTTTCATAAACTTGAAAGGCGGCGCAACAGCATGAATCAAATAATGCATAGACGCATACAATAAATAGCCAATCATAAAACCAGGAAAGAAAGCAAAGGTGTATTTCCCTAAAATTAAATATTGAATCAAGAAAATGATTGACGCCAAAAGAATACTTGGAACTGGAGGCATAAACAAACGTTGTTTATCGCGTGGATAATGATGATGATTTCCATGAAAAATGTAAACAATTCGTTTTAGACTTGGTTGTTCGGCTGTCCAATGAAAAAGATAACGATGCGCAAAATATTCGAACAAGGTCCAAAATAACATCGCTCCAAAAAATAGACTGACAACTGTTAAGACTGATAAATCGTAACTAGAAATTCCATAATAAATACAATAGGAAAGTAGAGGAATGTACATTCCCCAAATAACTGCGGGATGACCTTTTGTCAACATTTCGAGGTATTTGTTTTCGAAGATTTGCGCTTGACCTTTATTATGTATTTTCTCAAATTTCATGGTTACAAAATTTAATTTACTTAAAAATAAGGTTTTAACATATTTTAAACAAACAATCTCTAAAAATTAATTGTTAAAAAAAATCCGAAAATCAAAGTTTGATTTTCGGATTATATGATAAATAAGAAAATTCTTATCTGTTTTCAATTTCAACGTAATCACGTAATGGTGCTCCTGTGTATAATTGACGAGGGCGACCAATTGGTTGATTTGTTTCGCGCATTTCCATCCATTGTGCAATCCATCCTGGTAGACGTCCAACAGCAAACATAACTGTAAACATTTCAGTTGGGATATCTAACGCTTTGTAGATAATTCCTGAATAGAAATCTACGTTTGGATATAAGTTTCTTGATTTGAAATACTCGTCTTCTAAAGCAGCTTGTTCTAATTTTTTCGCAATATCTAAAATAGGATCATTGATTCCTAATTTCTCTAAAACGTTATCCGCAGCTACTTTGATGATTTTCGCACGAGGGTCAAAGTTTTTATAAACACGGTGTCCGAATCCCATTAAACGGAATGGATCGTTTTTATCTTTTGCTTTAGCTAAGTATTTTTCAACATCTCCACCATCATTTTTGATCGCTTCTAACATTTCTAATACTGCTTGGTTAGCACCTCCGTGTAATGGTCCCCATAATGCAGAAATACCTCCAGAGATAGAAGCAAATAAACCTGCATGAGAAGAACCTACTAAACGTACACTTGATGTAGAACAGTTTTGCTCATGATCTGCGTGTAAGATTAATAATTTGTCAATTGCATCAATAATAACTGGATCTAAGTCTAATTCTTGACCTGGTTTTTTGAATAATAATTGATAAAAGTTTTCTACATAAGATAATTTATCGTTAGAGTAGTTAACTGGTAATCCTTTAATTTTTCTTTGTGTCCAAGACGCTAATACTGGGAATTTACCTAATAAAGTAACTGCCGCTTTGTACATATCATCTGGAGAAGTAACATCAACAACTTTTGGGTTGAATGCTGATAAAGCAGCTGTTAAAGATGTTAATACTCCCATTGGGTGAGCAGAACTTGGGAATGCATCTAAGATTTTGATTAAATCTTCTGACACATAGTTATACTCATTAATATCAGCGATAAATTTATCTAATTCAGCTTGTGTAGGTAATTCTCCTTTGATTAACAAATACATTACTTCTACGAAAGAAGATTTCTCTGCTAATTGTTCAATAGGATATCCACGGTACATCAACTTACCTTCTTCACCATCTAAAAATGTAATTTTAGATTCGCATGCCCCTGTATTTTTGTAACCTGGATCCATTGTGATTAATCCAGTAGCACTTCTTAACTTGGAAATATCAATAGATTTTTCATCCATTGTACCAGTTGTAACAGGTAGCTCCAACTCATTTCCGTTGTAATTTAATATTACCTTATCTGACATTTTATAGTTTATATTATTTATTGCGTAATTTACACTTTTTTTATTAATTTGAGACTGATAAATATCAGTCTCAAATTATTTTATCGCTTAACTTTAAAAGCCTTAAGCCCTGGAAAAATTGCAGTTTCTCCAAGAATCTCTTCAATACGTAATAATTGGTTGTATTTCGCCATACGATCAGAGCGAGAAGCAGAACCAGTTTTAATTTGTCCTGTGTTCAAAGCAACAGCTAAATCTGCAATTGTAGCATCTTCTGTTTCTCCAGAACGGTGAGACATAACTGCTGTATAACGTGCATTTTGCGCCATTTGTACTGCTTTGATCGTTTCTGTTAACGTACCAATTTGATTGAATTTTACTAAGATAGAATTTGCTGTTTCAACATCAATTGCTTTTTCTAATTTAGTTACATTCGTTACCAATAAATCGTCTCCAACAATCTGAACACGTTTACCGATTTTATCTGTTAAGATTTTCCAACCTTCCCAATCGTTTTCATCCATACCATCTTCGATAGAAATAATTGGATATTTCTCTGTCAATTCTGCTAAATAAGCTGCTTGCTCTGCAGAAGTACGGATAGCTCCTTTCTCTCCTTCAAATTTTGTATAGTCATATTTTCCATCGTGATAAAACTCTGATGATGCACAATCTAATGCAATCATAATTTCTTCACCTGCTTTGTAACCTGCTTTTTCTATTGCAGAAATTACAGTATCTAAAGCATCTTCTGTGCCATCAAAAGTTGGTGCAAATCCACCTTCGTCACCTACTGCTGTAGATAAACCACGGTCGTGTAAAATTTTCTTTAATGCATGAAAAACTTCTGTTCCTTTGCGTAAAGCGTCAGAAAAAGATGCTGCCTGAACTGGCATAATCATGAATTCTTGGAACGCAATAGGCGCATCAGAGTGAGAACCTCCATTTACGATATTCATCATTGGAACTGGTAATGTGTTTGCATTAACTCCACCGATGTATCTAAACAATGGTAAACCTAATTCTTCTGCTGCAGCTTTTGCAACCGCCAAAGAAACACCCAAAATTGCATTAGCACCCAATTTAGCTTTGTTTTCAGTTCCGTCTAAATCAATCATTACTTGATCGATTAAATTTTGTTCAAAAACAGAAAAACCAATTAATTCTGGAGCAATCACTTCATTTACATTCTCGATAGCTTTCAAAACTCCTTTACCTAAGTACAAGTCTCCACCATCACGTAATTCTACTGCTTCATACTCTCCTGTAGATGCTCCTGATGGAACAGCTGCACGACCTAAAACACCTGATTCTGTATACACGTCTACTTCTACAGTTGGGTTACCACGAGAATCTAAAATTTGTCTTGCATGGATATGCGAAATAATGCTCATTATTAATATTTTTTAATTGATAAAATTTTGATTTACCAAAAATAATGGATTTGAGTAATCTTTACAACGAAATTATCTTTTTTTAAAAATAATTTAATTCAAAAACAATTCGAAAAACTTATGCATGCATAATAAAGAAGTATAATTTCGATGCCTGCAAAGATTATTATTTTTTGAGTGAATTAAAAAAACTTTAGATAAAAAATTTAATTTGTTATTGTAAGGGTTCCATTTGCATTTACATACACTTGGTATGTTCTTGGCGCTCTATTCGCTACTTTTGTAGGTTGTCCTGTCAATAAAATCCATTCAGAATTATCTGCATCACACACAATACTGATGTCATTCTTTACATACAGAGTGGTTTCTGCACCAGGACAAATATGCGGCGCATTGCGATCGTAAGCTTTGAAACTAGAAGCTGTACGTACCACAATCAAACCTCTAGAACCTGCTGTTGCTCCTTCAACATATACCCATCCTCCTGGATTATTAAGATTAGAATATAATGGTAAATTGATATTGATTGATACATTCACAATTGTATTTGGCACACAACTTACTGTACCATCATCTGAATTGCAGCCTTGAAATAAGCCAGCAAAAACACTAACCAAAATAACCTTATTTAGAATCGTTTTAATAAATTGTTTCATTTTTAATTTGCTGTATTTTTTTTATTATCTTTGTAGTACAATAACTAAATAGTCCTGCGCATAGTATTACATATGTGTAGGATTATTTATTTTATAAGATCTATTTAATAAAAAATTAAACATTGTTGTTATGGCAAATATACAATATGTAACGAAAGAGGGATTAGAAAAGTTGCGTGAAGAGCTTCATCAGTTAGAAACTTTTGAGCGTCCAAAAATTTCGCAACAAATTGCTGATGCGCGTGATAAAGGAGATTTATCTGAAAATGCAGAATATGATGCTGCAAAAGAGGCTCAAGGAATGTTAGAGATGCAAATTGCTAAATTGAAAGAAGTTGTAGCATATGCACGCGTAATTGATGAATCTAAATTAGACCATTCTAAAGTATCAATATTATCAAAAGTTAAAATAAAAAATACAGCGAACGGACAAGAATTAGTGTACACTTTGGTACCTGAATCTGAAGCTGATTTAGCTAAAATGCGTATCTCTGTGAATACTCCAATCGCAAAAGGATTGTTAGGAAAATCACTTGGAGAAGTTGCAGAAATTACATTACCTAACGGAATGACTTTAAATTTTGAAATTTTAGAAATATCTTTGGACTAAGATTTCAAAAATTAAAAACATATGGCAAGCATTTTCACTAAAATTATAAACGGAGAAATACCATCATACAAAATTGCCGAAAACGATAAGTACATCGCTATTTTGGACGCTTTTCCTTTGGTAGAAGGTCATGTATTGGTTATCCCGAAAAAAGAAGTCGATAAAATCTTCGATTTAGACAAAGAAACCTATTTAGGTTTAATGGACTTTTCTTACGAAATTGCACAAGCTATAGAAAAAGCAATACCTTGTTTACGCGTTGGCGTAGCTGTTGTTGGTTTAGAGGTACCACATGTACATGTGCATTTGGTTCCTCTAAATACAATGCAAGATATCAATTTCTCAAATCCAAAACTTCAATTATCTGCCGAGAAAATGATCGAAATTGCAGATAATATCAAATCATATTTATAATCGATGAACAAATACATTAAATTAGTAATCGCCGCTGTATTAATCGTTTTAGCAATCTTTTTGTTTACCATTCGCGAATACGGTTGGGGATTTGTTTCGTTATTAGTCACTGTATTTCCAATTTTATTCTATTTCAGAAACGAAAACATCTTGTTAGCTTTCTGGTTTTTACGTAAAGAGGATATGGCAAAAGCGAAAAAATGGTTACAAAAGATCAAAAATCCATCATCAGAATTAATTCCTAAACAAATGGGATATTACCACTACATGATGGGAATTACTGAAGCGCAGGACAATGTAGGGGTTTCAGAAAAATATATGAAAGAAGCCTTAAACTACGGTTTATCGTTTGATCATGACAGAGCAATGGCTAATTTATCTTTGGCTGGAGCTGCAATGTCAAAAGGTAAAAAGAAAGAAGCGGAAGGTTACATTAAAGAAGCGAAGAAAAACGATTCGAAAGGAATGTTTACAGATCAAATCAAAATGATGAATGATCAAATGAAACGTTTCAACGTAAGTAATTCGCAATTACAAAACCCACATATGCGTCACAAAGGACGTAAATTCTAAATGGATATATCAAAAATTACAGAAGAATCATCATCAAACACCAACAAGTGGAAACTGATTGAAGAATTCTTTCAACAAAATTTCACAGACGGTGAAAGACCAGATTTAGATACGATTCTTTTTTTGATCGGTGTTCAAGAATTAGGACAAGGAAAAAAACGATTCAAAAAAGATGATAAACTCAATTTATTACACATTGCAGTTTGTCGCGTGTTAGAACCTTTTGGTTTTTATCGTTTCGATGGATTAGATCCAGATGGTTGGCCACATTTTGAGTTGTTGGAAGATTTACCACCTCTCAAAACAAATGAACAAACCTTGTTAATGAAATACGCCGTTATACAGTATTTTGATGATCAAAAAATAATAAACTTCGAGTCTTAAGATTCGAAGTTTTCTTTTTTATACAAATCAACTACCACTTTATCTGCGTCTAACGTAAATTTCTCTACATTCAATTCTTCTTTGGATAACCACAACAATTCGTTGATATCCGCATCCAAAACTTTCAATTTATCCAATGCTTTCTCTGTAATTGTCGCTTTATAATAAATCAATAAAACCTGTTCTGTCGGATCAAAAGCATTCAACACAAAAAAATCTTGTGTATAAAAATGTTCATGAACTTCTACTTTCAAATTCAATTCCTCTTTTATCTCTCTCCTTATACAATCTTTTGTTCCTTCACCAAACTCCAATCCACCGCCAGGAAACTTATAAATTAACTCTCCCTGAAACGGCTCGTGAATCACCAATACCTTTCCCTTGTGTTCCAATAACGCATATACACGCACATTAAATGGTTTCATATCCTGTTTACTTTAAAACCTAAATATATAAAAATTCTTCATTCAAATGCGTATTATTATAGCGTTCCCTTCGGTCGGGCTATCCGTTGCAATCTTTTGTAGAAGAAAATTGGAAGTGATTACAGGAAAATCCAATTTCTACAAAAGGATTTCCACTACTATCCCTAACGCGGGTTGTAAGTTCTGAGTTTTGAGTAATAAGTTATAAGACGTAAGATTTAAGACTTACAGGAATAGAAGTAGAAGTTAAAATATCCACTTGAGGGAAATAGGGGCTTTTCGATTTATGAGTTGTAAGTTATAAAGGAAGCTTCCTTTTTATC